>CALCJG010000082.1 GCA_937967705.1 uncultured Spirochaetia bacterium | reverse complement strand
GGGGAACGGACCAGGATCCGGGGGTCTTTGCCGACTGCGCCCGCATCCTCCTGGAGGACGAGCAGGTGGGAGGCCTGCTGATCGCCGGGCTTTTCGGCGGTTACGGAATTCGTTTTGCCGAGGGCCTGAGCTTCATCGAGGAGGACGCGGCTCATCAGATGGGGAAGATGGTGAAGAAATACGGAAAACCCATCGTGCTGCACAGTCTCTACAATTTTGCCAAACCCCATTCTCTTGACCTGATGCGCTATTACGGCATACCGGTTTACGACTCGCTCGATATCGCCTGCAGGTGTATAGCGTCCCTGTCCCGTTACGGAAGGCATCTGAGTACGGTCCATACCAAAACCAATTTTGTCCTCAAGTGGAAGGAGGGGTCCCTCGATGAGTGCCGCGATCTCATAAAGAAGGCGCTGGAGGAAGAGCGAACCTCCCTTTACGAACACGAGGCCAAGGAGATATTGGCCAGGCACGGGGCGATGGTCAGCCGGGACCGGCTGGCGGAGACCCCGGAGGAGGCGGTAAGGATCGCCGCGGACTTCGGACGTCCGGCGGTGCTCAAGATAGTCTCCCAGGACATTCTCCACAAAAGCGAAGCGGGGGGTGTCCGGCTGAATTTGAAGACGGAGGAGGAAATCCGAACGGCTTTCGACAGTATCATCGAAAATGCCGGACGCTACCGGACGGGAGCCCGTATCAGGGGATGTCTGGTCAGCCCGATGTCTGAGGACGGGGTGGAGGTCATAGTGGGGACCAAGGAGGACGATCAGTTCGGCCCCGTCATCATGTTCGGGATCGGAGGTATCCTGGTGGAGGTGGTCAGGGATGTCTCCTTCCGGGTCCTGCCTCTGAGCGAAGGGGCGTCGATGGCAATGATCGATGAAATCAAATCGGCCCCGATTCTCAACGGGGTGCGGAACCTGCCTCCCGTGGACAAGGAGGCCCTCAGCCGCCTTCTGCTCACGGTGTCGGATATCGTCATCGCCTATCCCGAGATATACGAGATGGACCTCAATCCGGTACTGGCGCATAGCAGCGGGCTTACGATCGTGGATGCCCGCATCCTGTTAAGAGAGAACCATTCCCGCAACGGGGAGGAGGGGTAATGGAATACGGCACAATCGAAATCCGCCGAGAGGGAGCGGTGGTCGTTCTGGAGATGATCCGGGAGGAAAAACTCAATCCTCTCGACCTGCAGGCGGGCGATGAGATTCTTGATGCCCTGAAAAATCTGGAGAGGGAAGAGGGCATGCGCTGCCTGATCATCACCGGAAGAGGCAGGGCCTTCAGTGCGGGGGGTGATGTGAAGGGTATGGAGGATTCGCTCCAGGCGGGTAAACCCGGGGAGTATATGGACGACCTGACCCGTTCCCTCTACGCAATCGGACTGAGGCTGAGGGAATACCCCGTTCCGGTGATCGCAGCGGTCAACGGTCTGGCGGTTGGGGCCGGGATGAATCTGGCGCTTTGCTGCGATATCATCGTGGCGTCCCGTCAGGCGGCCTTTTCCCAGAGTTTTTGCAGACTGGCGCTGATTCCGGGTTTCGGGGGCACCTACCTTCTTTCCCGTCAGCTTCCCTGGCAGAAGGCCGCGGAGATCGCCTTCCTCGGGGAAGCCCTGGATGCCGAGGAGATGAGGAGTATGGGATTCGTCCGTTGTGTCGCGGAAGCAGACCGCCTCATGAGCGAGGCGATGCGTCTGGCGGAAACACTTGCGGCGGGGCCCACGCTGGCCTATGCCCGCACCAAGAAACTCTTTTTAGAGGCGCAGGGTTCCTCCTTTCAGGATCATCTGCCCCGGGAAAGGGAGTTGCAGGTGCGATCGGCGGAAACTGAGGATTACGCGGCGGGGGTTCACGGTCTGGTCAGTAAAAAGAAGCCCCTCTTCTCAGGAAAATAACGCTGAAGGTTTAAGGCCGGTAGAAACGCATCAGGTCCCGTAAAGGGGCCTGATGCGGCATTTGCTGTGAATTGGGCCGTTTATCGCTTCTTCGGCTCTTCCGGGAGCTTCAGCTTCTGACCGGGATGGATCATGTTGGGATCTTTTATGCTTTCGCGGTTCAGCTCGTAAATCTTCTTCCATTCGGATTCTTTCCCGAAGACCTCCTTGCTGATGTTCTGCAGCGTATCGAGCTTCTTGACCAGATAATGAGGACCGGTATCCTCAACAGGTTCTTTTTCCTTGACGGGGGGGACCGGCGCTTTTTCCGGAACATTAGGTTTTACCGTTTCCGCCTGTTTGGGAAGATCTTGTTTCATAGTGTATTTATTCAGAGATTTTTTCAAATGGGGCATGAAGAGAATGAAAACAATGGCCACCAGGAAGATGATGAGCAAAGTAATCAGCGTTTTTCTGCTGGATTTCTTCTCCTCTTCTACGGGTGCTGACACGGGTTTGGGGGGAAGCGCCAGGAGCACAATCTCCCGGGCCCAGTCGATGTATTTCAGCTGGGCAAGTTGCCTCACGGTCTTGAGCTTGAAGGCCTTGTAGAGTCTTTCGGCATCCTTGGGGCTGACTCCCTGCAGGGCATAGACCGGTGCCTTGGCTAGTTGTGCCGGGGTTTTGTTTTCATATTTCTTTATCAGCTTGTCCCGGAAGGGTGTCATGTCGGCGTCCTCCCGTCCCCGATCGGCCAGATTGCAGATTTCCCGGGCCCAGTCGGCGTACTTCAGATGAGCCAGATCCCCGATGGTGTCGATATAGAAGGCGTCATGCAGCAGTTTGGCGTCCCGCTTGCTTACGCCCTGCAGAGCGTAAACGGGGGCGTTGACCAGTTCCCTGGGACTCGTTTCCTCGAATTCCTTAATCAGCTTGTCTTTCATATCCATTCTAATCCCCCTCTGATAATATTATTCAAAATGAATTATCAATAATCAGATCCCTGGTTCGTTTATTTTAATAATTAAAATTTAGTCTGCAAAAGAGGCAAAGTCAAGCGTTTTCGCTCTTGAAAGACGGGTTTGTACGGAAGATGGGGGGATTTTCCTCAATAAAAAGGGTTCCATTCGATTTCCCGATGCTATGTGATTACCGAGACACTATTCCGAAACCTTGAACCGTGAAATATTAGACTGCAGTTTCACGGCGTTGCCTCCCATAAGCTTGGCGGAGTCGTGAACGAAATCGGCGGTTTGAGCCGTTTTTTGGGATATCTCGTTTATGGCGTTGACGGATTTCGTCAGCTCATTGTTGGTGATCTGCTGTTCTATCGAGGCATTGTAAAGCTCGTTGGAGATGACGTTGAGCTTCTCGACCTTGTCCCGGATGTCCCGGTTTCGGGATGTCAGATTTCCCGTAAAATCGTAGACCTCTCCTATCACCCGGTCGATATCCAGTATGCTGGACTTCATTTGGTTGAATGCGGTGACAGTGCTGTTCATGGAGGATATCTCGCTGTTTATACGCTGGGAATTTTCGGAAATGTTGGTCTTTATGTTCTTGGCCAGGGATGTTGCCTGATCGGCCAGTTTGTTGACCTCGTCGGCAACGACGGCAAAGCCCTTCCCGTGTTCACCGGCCCGGGCCGCCTCGATAGCGGCGTTCAGCGCCAGGAGATTGATCTGGTCGGCGATGTCGTTTATCTGCCCTGCCATTTCGTCAATGTTTGCAAGGTATCCTACGAGATTGGATATGGTCTTGACGGCCCGGTTCATCTGTTGCTCCCCTTCCTCGGTTGTTGAAACCGTTTTCTGGGCCCGTTCCCGCAGATTGCCGGTCTTCTGAGCCAGCTCCATTCCCTGTTCTGTGATGTCCTCTATCTCATCACGGACTGATGTGGAGAAGTCCAGCTGAAGCTTGACGTTCTGCATGTTGGCCTCATAAGCGGCGGACATCTCCTCGAAGGCGCTGCTGGATTCCTCCATGATGGAGGCCTGCTCCCGGGCAAGATCGGAGAGGCTGGTGGAAGTTTCTATCAGCACCTTGCTGGAATTCCCCAGTTCGTTGGAGGTTTCCGATATTGACACGACCATCTCCTTCAGGTTTTCCTTCATGTTATAAACGGACCGGTTGATGATGGTCAGCTCATCCATCACTGCGATCTTCTGGACGATGGTCATGAGCTCACCGTTGCCGACATTCTTCAGAAAGTTGAGGATGATGCGTACCTTGAAGAGAATGGTTTTGGTTAATATAAAAGAGACGAGAACGGCAGCCAGGAGGCCTATCAACCCCATGATGATCATTTTCAGATAGACATCGCTCTTGTCCACGTTGAGACCGGATATAAATATTATGAAATAGGTAAGAAGAATGGAAAAAGGCAGAAAGGTGATGACAAGAATGGAAGCGCTCAGCCTGGGAAAGAGATTCATGCGGTACTTAATGCCATTTTTGGGCCATCGGGGGAAGACGCCCATGTCCAGAACCCGCTGAATGTAGAGTTCGGAAAGAAGGAAGTAGATCACGGCACCAAGGGGCGCATTGATGACCAGCAGCATCCACAGGTTAAAAGACTGAGCGGAATCCATTTTAGCGAAGTAAATGCTTGGAATGATGACCAGGCAAAGTCCGAATATCCAGCGGAAAAAAGCTCCGATGCTGTGAAGGAAGGGAAGGGTCAGGAATCGCTGATGAGCTTTCTGATATTCTTCTTCCTCAATAGTCTGATTGGTGAGGAGTTTTTTAAAGTAACGGGATACCGGAGCCAGGACCAGGAGATTGTTGATATGGGTTGTGGAAAAGGAAACAACAAAAGCGATGGCCGTGACAATGAAAAAGGTGTGTAACTGTTCCTCGTTGAGCCTCAGATTTGACCAGATATAAAAGAGGAGAAGTGGGCATATGAAGAAGTAGCTGATCGCTTCCGTGCGGAAGATGAAGCTGTTGGTGAATCCCTTCAAGGTCTTTTCGGTCTGAACATCATAAGGCATGTGGCCTCCGTCGAACACATCACACATTATTTATCATTTACAAATTCAAACGGTCTCATGGATATTGTCAAACGGAAATATATCACATTTTTAACTTTTGTCAATATAATTAGAGCAGAATGACCGTTTAGAGTTCATCGACATAAACGCTGTTCGCGAATGGAAAATTCTGAAACCTGCCTGGATGATTGACATGTTTTCTGGCCGGGGAGAAGACTCAGGAGGTTGACAGACTCTACTTCCAATTGTATTATGAATAATATGTCTCATGAATGGCGCTATTGCGATCAGGGCAAGTGGGGAATGTTGAAGAGGGTAAGGAGGATGCGGTGATCAATCATTATCAGAAAGAAAACTTTCGGGCACAGACCTATGAACTGAATAAGAGCAGCATACAAGAACTTACAAAAGAATTCAGCCGTCCCCGGTTCGCCTGTGTCATGCCGCTGGCGGATTTGAGTTTCAAAACCCCCTGTGAACTCTATGTCGGAGCTCCGGGGAAGAAGAGTGTAAAGCTCTCCCGTACGGGACTGGAGTCGGCCCGGCGGCTGTGCGGCATCCCTCTGGGATACATGACCAAGATTGAGCCGGAAACGGTCCGCTTAAATCTGAACAGGCGTCTTGGCGAACTGTGCCGATCCGGTGTCGATGCGGTTCAAATGATATCGGAACATGAGGATTTCCGTCTGATAGACGGTTTCCTGAAGGCATCGGACAAATACATACCGGACAACAAGATCCTGGAGTTGGTTTATGCGATGAAGAGGGATAAAACGTTGCTGAGGGTGACACGCACCAGGGGGCAGACGGCCTTCCAGGTGATTTACAGCGACGAGATTCTGGCGATTGACCGGGATGACGCTATCCATCCGGGTTTTACGGTCATCAACCCGTGGGTCTTTTCCCGGCACCAGATATTCCTGTCCTATGAAAGAATCGTCTGTTCCAACGGGATGATGCGTATGGAAAAGGAAAACCTTCGCTCCTTCACTATGGGTAAACCGCCGGCAAAAGTGCTCCAGGAATACAGGAATTTCCTGTTGAGGATGAGGGATTTCGGGAGTGAGATCGTACCCTTCAGGCGCATGGCAGAGACCCCTGTGGACCGAGACATGGAGCTCCCAGCCATCAGGAAATTCTATAAGGGGGTTTTCCCCTCCGTGCTGGAATTCAAGGAAAACACCTATTGGGATCTATACAATTGCCTCACGGCTGAGGCCCGGGAGAGAAAGGACTGGAACCGGATTACTCTCATGGAAAAGGCCGGGGAACTGGCCCGCCTCTTTGAAGAGGAAAAGATTCAGGAGGGACTGTGGCGCTATTTCCGCGTGGCCTGAAGTTATGTCAGTTTTGTTTGCCTGCGAATCTCTGCCAGAGATAGAAAACAGGAACACCCACGGCAATGACCCCGATGGCGAAAAGAGATGTCTTCGTCCAGTTGAGCAATGCGGCTGTCATCATGGCCAGGGACAGAATGATGTATATTGCGGGCACATAGGGATAGAAATGCACACGATAGGGACGGTCCAGGTGCGGGTGTTTGTAGCGCATGTAGACGACGCCGATGACCGCCATGATGGGAAACACGTTCAGGGCGAAGCCCATGTATATCACCAGGGTCATGGCGCTGCCCGAGAAGACGTAAAAGACCGAAAGAAGTATCTGTATGGAAATGGAGAGGGCCGGTGTCCTGAAGCGGGGGTGCACCCTGGCGAGGGAGGCAAAGATCATGTTGTCCCGGGCCATAGCATAGTAGATACGCGGCCCCACCATCATCTGAACGGATATGGCTGAGAGCAGGATGATGGCGATGCAGAGTGTAAAGAATCCGCAGGCCTCACTGCCGAAGAGGGAACATGTGGCTATGGCCCCTACCTCATCCTTCCCCATGAGTTCCTTTCCGGGCGCTGACATGAGGAACACCGTGTTCAGGAACAGATAGAGAAGGGTGGTGACGAGAGTGCCGATCAACAGAGCCCTCAGGAGGTTCTTTTCCGGGTTTTTAATCTCTCCGGCTATGTACGTGGCGCTGTTCCACCCGGAGTAGGCAAACATAACGATCAGTAGCGCCAGTCCCAGAACCGGAATGCTCATCGGTGAGGCTTTGCCGGGAATGGTGTAATCGGCCGTAAGTCTCGAGATCTGGGACCAGTCTGCCAGGAAGAGGCCGAATCCAATCATCAGGGTGATGATGAGTATCTTGAGAAAGGTGAGAAAGTTCTGGAAATGGCTGCTCCCCTTTACACCGGCTATATGGATGAGCCCGAATAGTAGGATGATGCCGGCTGCGAGGGATTTCTGCACCCAGAGGCTCTCCAGGAGGGAGTAAAAAGGGCTTTCCGGGGGGAGGGTGTTGTGCAGAAAGCGGTTGAGGTATTCCACTGTGAGGATGGAACCCGTAGCCACGGGCGCTGAAAAACCGACCACAAGGGATATCCAGCCGGAAAGGAAGGCAGGGAGATACCCGTAAATATTTTTAAGATAAACGTATTCCCCACCTACATCGGGCCACATGGAGGAGAGCTCGGCGTAGCAGAGGGATCCGGTAATTGCGACCAGACCGCCGACAGCCCAGAGGGCGAGGACGGCCAGGGCATTGCCTGTCATTCCCAATACATTGCCGGTGGTCATGAAGATACCGGTGCCGATCATATCAGCAATGACAATAAGAACGCAGGTAAAAAGCCCGAACTGCCTTTTCAGCTCCAAGGGACCCCCTTGAATAAAGATCTTTTTTTTTGAGATTTACCGCCGCTTGTGTAAAGTCAAGTAAATAAAGAGGGGAGAGCGGGTATTGATACTCAATTCAATAAACCATTGACAGGTAAAACAAATCGGGTTTCCATATCTCATGGCCGATCCTCTGCTTTTTACGGCAATTCATTAAAAGGTGATGATGCAAAATTATATAAAAGGCTGCAGACTTCTGCTGTCCTTGATGCTTATCCTAGGCGCCTGCGGTTCGGGAGGCGGCGGGGACGATGAGACTGGACCCTCCACCAACGGCAATAAAATACCTGCGGGCCTATTCGGTGCCAATCTTGCCTGGGAACGGCTGGGGGACGGCGCCATGGATTATGGGGATATGCTGAGGGACAGGTCCTTTCGGGCGAAGGGTGATTCGACCCTTGCCGATCCGTGGATAGCCTACACCAATAATAGCGGTACGGCAACCTGGAATACCTCCGACCCTGGCGACGAGACTCCCGCCGGGGGAAAGGCTTATACGGGTTATGTCGAGCTGTCCGCTTCGGCTGCAGGGTATACGGGCATCATGCAGCAGCTGATCTCGGGTGTTTCGAAGAATGTCCCCTATCGTGTCCATTTCTCGGCATATGGGATCGGGGGGGCTCAAAATGTTGTAGTGTACCTTTACAGATCGGATTATTCCATTCTGGGATCGGACCCAGTGGTTGTCTCCGAAGGGAGCTGGGACCGCTACACAGCGGACATCACCCCCAATGACAATGCCGCAACCTGCATTCTGGGGATTTATCTGGTCAATTCAGGAACAGTACGCCTCGATGAGATCCGTCTGGCCCGCTCGGGATCCGAACCCGCTGTGAAGGCTTTGTACAAGGCGAAAATAACGGATCTGGGAATAACCTCCCTCCGCTGGCCTGGAGGAACTCTGACGGATACGTTTAAATGGAAGGACTCCGTCGGCTCGCGGTTGTCTCGGGGAGAGGTGCAGGCTTACGACCGGCTGGAGACCCCCGCTCTGGGGCTGCATGAGTTTTTAAACCTCTGCGATGAGTTGCACCTCACGCCTCTGCTGCAGGTCAATGTTCTGGATACCCCCGCCAGTGCGGCGGAGCTGACGGAATACGTGCTGGGTCCTGCGACTTCCCCGATGGGGGCTCTCCGGGCTGCAAACGGGAGGACGGAGCCCTGGGACGTGCGCTATTTCGAGATCGGCAACGAGCCTGCGGAGAGCTATGCCGCAACAGGGGACCTGGAAAATGGGGGGACCCATTACGCGGGTCTGGCAGGTAATGTAATGAGCGCCATACGGTCCAAGGCTGCCGCCCTGGGGAAAACCCTGTATCTCAGCGGAGTTGTGGAGGCCGCTTTGCAGGAGGCGGTCTGGATCACCGGGACGGCCCCCATCGTCAAAATGCTTTATAACTGGAACAGCCAGGTCCTGGCCGACGGGGCCGGGGTGAAGGGGGCGGCGGATATGGTTCATGGGCATTTTTATTCCTCCCGACGATACGCGCTGGATGGAAGCCATCTCCCTACCGAGACTCATTTCCGTTATCTTATGAGCGGGGGCGCGGTTTTCGCAAAGACCTTTCGGGGAAAGCTAGCGCCGCAAATCACCGGGCTGCCCCTGTGGGTGACGGAATACAATGGAACCTTTGAGGATGACGATGGTATCCTGACTGGTCCCGTCGATGATCACTATTACTATGATCTGTTTGTGGACTATCAATACGGTTTGGCGACTGCGGATATCCTCATGACCCTGATCCGGGAGGGGATTGAACACGCCTATGTCTGGAACCTGTCCCAGAGGGGTATGTTCGGGCTGATGGCCGACGCTGATGTGGGTTCCCTCCGGCCTTCAGGCCTGGCCTTTCAGCTCATTTCGGTGATGGGCGGTGAGACGAAACTCAATGTTTCTTGGGACAACGAAGAAAGCTTTACCATTTCCACCGGTGTGGGTAACATGCCGGATAATCTGACTTATCCGATCGTCTCGGTGGCGGCTGTGAGGAACGCCGTAACGGGGAAACCACGGGTCCTTGTTCTGAACCGGGATTACAGCCAGGATAAAACGGTTACCCTCTCCCTGGAGGGATATGTGCCCGGAGAGGCAAGGGTATATCTGCTCAATCACGGGACCCTGAATGCAAACAACGAGACGGATCCCAGTACAGTGATTGTTACAACTACCTTGCAAAGTTTTGGAAACCCATTCCAGGTGATCGTGCCGGCCCATGGGCTGATGCGTATCGATTTCCTGTGAGAAGAAAGAAGGGGAATGCCAATTATACAGGAGGCAAGATGAAGATCAGCGAAGCCATGGCTCATTTCGAATCAAAACTGATTTCCGAGGGATTCGAGACCTCGCTTCCCAGCGGGAATCAGGAATACCCGGTAGAATCCGATCTCTATGCGAGAAGATCCCTTCGGGCCGGGCCCTTCCCCGCGGAGGATCACTTTTTCCTCCATGATATGACAGGACGGAACTCCGGACCGGCCATCAAGGAACTTCACGACCGTGCCCGGGCCTGGGTCAACTCCCTGCAGAGGATGCCCCGTATGATGCGGTTGAAGGTGCCCTGTATCGTCTCTATCGGTATCGCTGAGCCGGGTTTCGATGCGGAGGCCCTGCGGGCGGTCATGGATTATCCTCAGAAGCCCCTTGTGGGTGGAGAAGTCAACTGCCTCTATCTTGTGGACCTCTCCCAGAAAAAACTCATATCCAGGGGAATGTCTACGACCAGTGTGGATGGGATGAATTTCAAGTTTCCGAAGATAGATCCTATCAACCGGAGTCTGATTCTGGTACAGAATATCACGACCTCCCTCTTCGCCTGATATGCCATATTCAGGGCGTTTCAAATGTTTTATCGTATCATGGATCCGACAATGAAGCGCTTATAGAAAAAGGCCCGGTCTTCGAGAAAGAGCTTTTCTGAGAGCTCGTCATCGGTGCTGATTGCCGTGTTTCCTGGCAGGAGCCGGTCCACCATCATGTTCCAGTAGGCGATCCGGGCTCCCCGCGCCGATGCTCCAGCGATCAGGGTCAGATGATCCTGAAATTCCCCCTCGCTCATGTATTCAAAGATGTCCGAAAGGTTGAAGGCGTTAAAGCGGATGCCTTGATAAGCGTTGATGCAGCTCTTCAAATCTCCCCTATAAACCGTTAAACGCGTGAGATTGCTCCGTATGACCTCAAAGTGCTCGGAACGGAGATATGGGGGCAGGGCCTCTTCAGGGAATCGCCCCGTAAGTATGAAGTTCAGGTAGGGATTGGTTTCCGTGGGCAGGACGGCCAGGGCATAGCGCGTTCGGCGGAGGATGTTTTCGGCCACGTTGTCCGTTACGTATTGAAAAAATTCCGGGTCCCGGCCCAGGCGGCCCATGACGAAACGGCTGAAGAATAGGCGGAAGAGCAGACGCCAGTTGAGATTGTTCCAGACCTCTTCGTAGAAGGCCTCCTGCGCTTCGGCGGTTTTGGCTGAAAGAAGACGGGTTACCGTGCTTTTTCGATGGAGGAGGGGTAAAACGATCTTTCGGAACAAACGAAAGTACTTTTCGAATTTGCCGGCATGAATGACCCCCGCCTTAATGGAGACCTGCTGGTTTTCCCAGAAATGCCGGGCTTCCGGCGGGAGGGCTCCCCTGATGTCCTCAAATCTCCGCCAGCGGTCTGCAGCCGGACGCACGCCTAGAAATTCCAGTACCTCCCGATGGTTGAAGTGCAGGAACGCGGCTTTGCGCAGTTCAAGACAGGCCAGCTGAGCCGGATTGATGTCGAAGGCAATGACCTGCCGTGGGTGGCCTGTCAGGAGGAAGAGGGAGTTGTCTCCGGAGGAGCATATGGAGAGGCATCGGTCTCCTTCCTTGAGCCGGAGTGCCTTTAAGAGTATATCGGCATCCTCCCAGCAGTTGGCGTAGCGGATAAAGTCAAAGCGTGCAGCGGTTTCGATCCCCGGCATGGGCGGTATTCCCCTCAGTAGCGTTTCTGGCGGAAGTCTTCCAGTATCCTGCGATGGTCGAAGACGAGGTTGTCGGGCAGGCGGTTCAGGCTCACGAGGGCCAGCTCTTTGGCGTCATCGGCGGCTCTAGGGGTCCCTTCCCCCCGAGCTATGTAGACCGTCGATATGGTATGCTGCCGGGGATCACGGGAGGGATCGGAATAGGTGTGCAACTGACGTATCAGGGTCACTCTCAGGCTGGTCTCCTCCAGGGCCTCGCGTACGGCAGCCTCTTCAAGGGATTCTCCGTAATCTACGAAACCTCCGGGGATAGCCCAGCCGAAGGGCTCGTTTTTCCGATTGATGAGAATGATCTGCTCCGGGAAACCCTCCATCTCGATGATGATGTCAACAGTGGGAACGGGATTGCGATAGGTCTTTTCCATGCGTCCTCTCAGGCTTCGACGCTGCCGGTGAAGTATTTTACAAGGCGGACCTCGTTGCCCTTTTCGTTGAAGTTGACATCGAAGATTCGTTTTACGATCTGAAGCCCCACGCCGTGATAGGAGAAAAGCATTTCGTTGCTGATGGAGTTTTCATCGGCGCTGATAAACCGGTTCCATTCGAATCCCCTTCCTTCGTCGCGGATGATGTAGAGGGCTTTTTCATCATCCAGTTCGTAGTAGACATGAATCTTCCGTTTGATGAAATGATCCTGATTGCACTCGTTGACGAGCATCTCCCAGTAATTTCCCTTGCGCTTCTTCAGCTCTGTTTTTCTCTCGTAGTTGATTTCGAGATTGCCGTGCTCTATGGCGTTGACGAAAACCTCCTGAAGGGCGATCTGCGCCAGCATGATCTCGCTCTTGGACATCTTGCCGTCCAGGTTACGGGTCAACCTGTGGCAGAGCAGAAATATCTGAGAAAGATTGTTGTCAATGGTGTAAGTGCTTGATTCATGAATCAGGTAGTTACGCGTCAGGTAGTCGCTCTGGAGAGGCCGTCCGATGATGAGGATGGTATCCAGGTCGTTCTTCGACTTTATGGGGATCATGCGAAGGGATATGATGATGATCTCGTCCTCGTGATTTTTTTTGAAGGAGCAGACCAGTTCCGTCTCCGAACCCGAGAAGACCGTTTTCAGCTTCGCAAGAAGTATTTCGTTGAAGCGGCTGTTGTTATCGATTCTTTCGTTGTGTATGATCTCCCGCAGGGGCTTCCCCTTTAGCTCCTCCAGGCTGTAATCCAGGAGATTGGAAAAAACCCTGTTGAAGGAGATGATCTGGGCATACTGATTGAGGACGATGATGATCTCATCGGTGTTGCTAATAATAAGATTGGCCCATTTGAGTTCATCCTCAAGCCGTGACATCTCCGATGAGGATGCCCTGCGGTAAAGGAAAAATATCAGGGAGAGGGACAGGCCCAGGAATGTAAGAGGGATGAAAATGAGGGGGCCGGATAGATCCGCAGGATACAGTGAAAGCCCGTTCCTGAGAAGATATATCAGGGTGGGGAACAGTATCGTAAGGGAAAGAAAGAAGAGAAACACAGCCCTTCCGGATGCGAATATCGATTTTTTCATTGTGAAGCGGTTATCCCCCGATTCCTTTAACGGTCGATTTCGGACCCGGCAAAGGGTCTGGCTGTTACTTCTTTGGAAAGGGACGATTCATGATTGAAGGGCGTGTCAGGCTTATAGTTGTCATAAGCGCTGACGGCAAAGAAGTATAGCACGGTATTTTTAAGTTCAGGATAACGCAGAACGGCCCTCTTGTCAAGGTCTCTGTTCTCAATAATCGTTTTATTGTTGAGGGTTATTTCAATAAAATTGTCCCTGCCGGCACGTTCGTTATTGATCCGTCTTCCCTCAATCAGGGTGATGACGCCGTCATAACGCCGACGGTGCAGGCCGTAGTAAATCCTATATCCCAGAAGGTCTTTTTCCACATTCTTCAGCCAGCGGAGAGTGACAAGCTCATCGCCGGCTTTGACCGCTTCTACCTTGAGGGGGGACCGGGGAGGCGGATCCAGCTCGTAATTCATCCGGATGTTGTAGAGATAGGGGGAACGTCTGCCGTCCGGGGATGGTATCAGATGAGCCCGCCACTGATAATACTTCCCTCTAAGATAGTAACCCTCCTCCGTCATCTTCAGGTATATGTTTCTCTGGGCATTGTTGATCCTGTACCATTTGGGCCAGCCCTCATCCCTCTGAAACATCTCATCGCTGGTGCGGAATTCCATCCAGATGAAGGTGTTTTCCTTGATTAACTCATCCCATTGAAATGCCTTTACCATGGTTCCGGTGGAGGGGAATGTGTACACCGGGCTGGTGATTACGCCTTCCTTGTTGACGGGGGTTTTATCAACCAGACTGAGATCGCGGTAGCGTTTCAGGGCCAGCGCAGTTTCCTTTTTCAAATCGTCGATGTGCCGGTGTGATATGCGGAATTCATCGATATAACCGAAATAATTTTTCCCGATCACCGCAACGGGCTTGTCCTCGCAAAGGAAGGAGGGTTCGTATACATTTATGTAGGGCTCCCCCTTTTCCGAGGCGTAGATGACCTCCTCCTCAGATCCGTTCAGGGACCTCACAAGCTTGCCCGATATGCGGTCAAAACTCAGGCTGAAATGATACCAGCGGTTTTCTCTGAGTACC
>CALCJG010000081.1 GCA_937967705.1 uncultured Spirochaetia bacterium | reverse complement strand
AGTTCAACCCGGACACCAAAGAAGTCATCGTTCCTGAGATCTACAGACCCGCTCTCAAGGCCTATCACGAAGCCGGTTTCATCGGCCTCGCCACGGAGCCGGAGTACGGCGGAATGGGGATGCCCGACGTCATGTTCCAGGCCTGTACGGAATACATCGCAGCGGCCAGCACCGCTTTTTCCATGTATCCCGCCCTCTCCATCGGTTCAGCCAACCTGATCAAGACCTTCGGTACCCAGGAACAGAAGGACATGTACCTTGCCAAAATGCTGGAAGGAACCTGGGGCGGCACCATGTGTCTCACCGAGCCCGATGCCGGTTCTGACGTGGGAGCCCTGAAGACCAAGGCTGTCAAGCAGGCCGACGGCACCTATCTGATCACCGGAACCAAGATCTTCATCTCTTCCGGCGACAACAACATGTATTCCAACATCATTCATCCGGTTCTGGCCCGCATCGAAGGTGACCCCGCGGGAACCAAGGGCATCTCCATCTTCATCGTTCCCAAGTATTTCGTCAAACCCGATGGATCCCTGGGCGAGCAGAATGACGTTGTCTGCGCCGGTATCGAGCACAAGATGGGAATCAAGTCCTCCGCCACCTGTACCCTCTCCTTCGGCGACAACGGCAAGTGTGTCGGCTATCTCCTGGGCGAAGAGCGGAAGGGCATGAAGATCATGTTCCAGATGATGAACGAAGCCCGTCTCTATGTGGGACTCCAGGGTGAATCCGTTTCCAGTACGGCTTACATGCACGCCATCACCTACGCTAAAAACCGCGTCCAGGGCTCCCATGTAACCCAGATGCTCAATCCTGAGGCCAAATCGGTTACCATCATCAACCATCCCGATGTCAGAAGAATGCTCCTGTGGATGAAATCCTATGTGGAAGGGATGCGGATGCTGACCCTCCTCATGGGCTACAATATTGACCTGACCCACGTTCTCGACGGTGAAGGCAAGAAGGAAGCCCAGGGCCTCGTAGAGCTGCTCATCCCGATCAACAAAGCGGGCAACACCGACGCTTCCTGGATGGTGACCTCGGAGGCCATACAGGTCTTCGGCGGATACGGTTTCTGCGGCGACTATCCCGTAGAGCAGTACGCCCGGGATGCCAAGATCCTCTCTCTCTATGAAGGAACAAACGGCATTCAGTCCATGGACCTAACCATGAGGAAAATCCTCATGAACCCCGAGCAGTACAATTACAGCGTATACAAAAAGAGAATCGCGGAGACCGTCAAGAAGGCCAAGGGCGTTGTGGATGACAAATACATCTCCCTGGTGGAAAAGGGACTCCAGAAACTCGACGAGACCGTCAATTACCTCAAGGAGCAGATGGCCGGCGGAAAGTTCCTCAACATCTTCGCCAACGCCACTCCTCTCCAGCAGGCTATGTTCATGATGACCCTTGCCTGGCTGCATCTGTGGAGCCTTACCCTCACCACTCCCAAGATGAAAGCCCTGGTAGGCGACAAGAAGGGCGAGGAAAGGGATGCCCTGCTGAAGGACAATGCCGAAGCCGCCTACTACAGCGGCCGCGTGCTTTCTTCGCAGTACTTCATCGGCGCCGAGTTCCTCAAGTATTTCGGAAAGCTCGACTACATCACCGCCGGCGAGGCCGCAGTGACCAAGAGCAGCAACGAGATATTCACCGGAGCTATGGAAGAGTAGACTTTTCCTGTTGTGAAATAAAGAAAAAGCGGCCTTTTACAGGCCGCTTTTTTTTATGCGGTGATGTTCTTCCGGATGGAATCCGGCAGAGTCAGCGGCAGAGACCGATTTCTGTAGAGCCTTCCGTACTGAAGGGCCACCAGGTGGAGGGTAAAATCCCCGGCCTCCCGGAGATGGTTGAGGAAATCGCTGAACATCCCATGAGTCCTGTCGAAGGCAAAGTGTACCAGAAAGGGATTGTCCTCCGGGGGAAAGATCGCTGACAGATAGAGCATGTTCTTCTCCTCCCCCAGATTCCACTGGATGTTCTCCCCCCTGACCTGCTCCAGTTCCTGATCGAAATCGCAGTAAAAGGCATGATACTCATCTCCCTCCCCCAGAAAGAGCACGAGAGCCGTATCGGTAAAGAATTCATAGAAAAAGGAACAGGGCCCCGCCGAAGGGATTTCCGCATCCTCGTCTAATGCCAAAAAAGCCCTGATGATGTCAAGATCGCCGTTCATCTCCCTTGCTCCTCCTTTGGAAAAATTAACCCATTAAGATCCGTACAATATCTCTGTCAACCAGATATGCCCCGGCAAGCTGTCAAAAAACCGACCATCTGGTTGCAATTCCTCTTGACAGATTTTCCAAAAAAATAGTCTATTTCCAATCATGGTATCTGTTCCCTGTCTCCGAATCATGGCGCAGACCAACATATATAACCCCTCAATCTCTTGTTACGTTACGGAGTAAATAATGATATCCCCCCAAAACTCAACCGGCGAAAAGGGGCCAGTTATGCCCGCTTCGGGCGCCGATCTTGGTCTTTTCAACCAGCTCCTCCAGATGGTGGACGGCGACTGGTCGGATTCCGTTCAGGGAATCTGTACTCATCTCCACGAGCATTTCGAGGCCCTGGGCATTCTTCTCAGCGTTTATGACAAAAGCTACAATGAATTCATCTTCATCTCCTATTCCATCGACCCCCAGCTCAAGGAGATACTCAAAAATCACGGTTATACCATTGAGGCGGATGCGGCCTTCACGATCCTGAAAAAGGCCTACGAAACCATCGAGGGCATTCTGGAGAACCGTCTTTTCCAGCGCAACGACATCCTGCGCCTGGGGTCCGAGCTGATCGGGGACCGGGAGAAGGCGGAAACCCTTGTCGGCCAGATGAAAATCAACTCCATCGCCGCCGTGCCCGCCCTGGACACCAACAAGAAATTCAAATGCTTCTTTCACATCATGACTCAGAGCGAGCTCACCGAGAAGGACCGGCAGCTTATCGACAGCTACCGCTCGCAGCTCAACGTGGCCCTGGAGATCGTCTTCCTCGTCCGCGAGCTCTACATCCGGGCCACCCACGACGGGCTGACGCGGCTGTTCAACCACAAGCAGGGGGAAATCCTCCTCATCCGGGAGATGGAGCGCGTTAAACGCAACAACTCCCCCATCACCCTCGTCATGATGGACATAGACCACTTCAAGTCCGTCAACGACCAATACGGACATCCCGCCGGCGACGAGGTCCTTCAGTTCATGGGAGGCCTCCTTATGGACCGTCTGAGAAAATGCGACATCATGTCCCGCTACGGCGGTGAGGAGTTTCTCATAGCGCTTCCCGACACGGACCTTAAATCGGCCCTGGAAGTGATTAGAAGACTGAAGGAGACCATCGCCCGGCACGTCTTTCAGCACAACGGCTCCTGTTTTTCCATAACCGCCAGCTTCGGCATGGCGCAGTATGATCCTGAACAGCATCGGGATTCGGGCCTGCTCATCGGCGCGGCGGACCTCAAGCTTTATGAGGCCAAGCAGAACGGCCGCGACCGTATCGAATACTGATTCGGCATCCGAAAGCGCCCTTATATGAAGACAACCCGGGAAAACCGAGCCGATACCTCTCCCTGCCCGTCTCTGCCCGAGACGATCCCGCAACTCATAGCGCGGAACGCCTCAGCCGCCCCCACGCGGCCGGCGCTCCGGTACCGTGAGGGCGGTCAATGGAAGGAGATAAACTGGTCCGAACTGGATTTCCACGTCCAGAGGGCCGCCCGCGCCCTCCTGGCCCTCGGAGTACGGGAAGGCCAGTGTGTGGGCATCTTTTCCCCCAACCGCCCCGATTGGCTCATCGCGGATCTGGCCATCATGAGCATCCGGGCCGTCTCTGTGCCCCTGTACGACTCCGACAGCCAGTCCCGGCTCTCCTACATCATCGGGGAGACGGAGATGGAACTGATCTTCACGGGCCTGGAGGCGCAGTACACCAGGGCCCTCTCCTGCCTCGGCGCCTCCGGCCGTCTGAAGACCATTATCGCCTTCGACAAAAAGACCAGACTCCAGGGAGATCACTCCCGGCATTTTGAGGACTTTTTGCAGGAGGGGCGGGACAAGTCTTACGAGGTAAAGAGGGAGGAATGCCTGGCCTCTTCATCACCCGATGATCTGGCCACCATCATCTACACCTCCGGAACAACAGGAGACCCCAAGGGGGTCATGCTGAATCTCTCCCACTTTCTGGAAAGCGCCCGGGCCCACGATCAGCGTCTTGATTATCTGAGCGAGGAGGACAGCTCCCTCTGCTTTCTTCCCCTGAGTCACGTTTTCGAAAGGACCTGGTGCCTCTACGCCCTGATGAAGAGAATCCCCATCAGCTTCTGCGGCAACCCCGCCCGGGTCATGAGATACCTGCAGGAGGCGCGGCCCACCGTGATGTGCGCCGTGCCCCGCTTTTACGAAAAGCTCTACTCCCTCATTCTCCGGGAGGCGGGCCGCAATCTTTTAGGCAGAATTGTTTTCCGCACGGCTCTGGCCGTCGGCAGAGCCTATCATGGACGTATTAAAGAAGAGAAGGCTGTGCCGTTTCTTCTGCGGGCCCTCTATAGGTGGGCGGACCGGAGAATGCTTGCAAAAATCCGCAGTCTTACCGGCGGCTGCATCCGCTTCTTCCCCTGTGCGGGCGCTCCGCTGAACCCGGAGATTGAGGCCTTCTTCCACTCCCTGGGGCTGTTCATCCTTTACGGCTACGGCCTCACGGAAACCACTGCCACTGTTACCTGTCATGAGAGGCGCCGTTTCCGCTTCGGCACGGTGGGCAGGCCCCTGCCGGGCCTCACGGTAAAGATCGCCGATGACGGCGAGATCCTCGTCAAGGGACCCACTGTGATGAAGGGATACTATAAAAAGCCCGGGGAGACCGACGCCGTGTTCCAGGACGGCTGGTTTAGGACGGGGGACGCGGGGTTCATCGCCGACAACGGGGAGCTCGTCATCACCGACCGCATCAAGGACCTGATGAAGACCTCCGGCGGGAAATACATCGCCCCCCAGGCCCTGGAAACCATGCTTGCCGCGGACCCCTTCATAGAGCAGGCGGTGATAATCGCGGAGGGCCGAAAATATGTGGCGGCCCTGATTGTCCCGGATTTCGGGGCACTGGAGGAGCTGGCCCGCACCCGGGGACTCCCGGCGGAGGAGAGGGGCGCACTCCTGAAACACCCGGATGTCGTAAAATTTTTTCGGGACCTCATCGACCGCCGGTGCGCCTCCCTGGCGGACTTCGAGAGGATACGCCGCTTCGCCCTCCTGCCCGGGGAGTTTACCCTGCAGGGCAGCGAGATCACGCCCACCCAGAAGATCCGGCGCGGCGTCATCCTGCAAAAATACGCCGACCTGATCCGCACCCTCTTCCCCGACGAGGATTGATCTCCCGGTTAAACAGAAAGGCCATCCTTCAGGGGATGGCCTTTTTGGCGTGAGCTCGATGCAGGACGCTACATGCCGGGGATGCTTGTGAAGACACCGTGGGGGTCCACCTCTTTTCGGAGGATCTCCAATACTTCCGGGTTGGGGGAATTGGTCGCGGGGATCTCCCCGGCGGGTTTGAGGAGCTCAAAGCCCGTGGCCATCTGGGCCAGGTCGAAGGTGACCCCCGCATGGAGACTCTTGACGCGCATCCGTTTGGAGGACGGCTCAAAATCATAGACCCCCGCGTTGGTGACCACCGCCACGGGTCCCTTGCCCAGGAGGCCCGCCTCT
>CALCJG010000080.1 GCA_937967705.1 uncultured Spirochaetia bacterium | reverse complement strand
GGCCATGTTGACGTGCACGGTTCCCTCGAGCTTGGGCAGCATGGGCAGCTCGTGCTTGGCTATTTCGAAGAATGGTTCGTTTTCAAATCCCTTGGCGGCGATGATGTCGTGCAGAATGTTCATCACCTCTTCGCCCTCCCGGGTCACCTTCATCTTGACCATCGGGTTGAACAGCAGGTAGCGGCGGTCGTCCGGACCAGCGGAGCGCATGTAGTCCGTGGCGCGCTCGGCAAAGAGCTTCATGGCCACGAGCTTGCAGTAGGCGTCGGTAAAGAGGCGCTTCACGTGGGGGAAGTCCGTGACGAACTTGCCGTAGACGTTGCGGTTGGCGGCATGGTCGATGGATTCGTAGAGGGCGTGGGTGCAGAGGCCTATCGCCCCCCATCCCAGGTTGAATTTGCAGACGTTGATGGTGTTGAGCATGTCGTCCCAGGCCTTGGCGCCCTTCTCGGTGATGTCCGCCTCGGTGATGGGGTAGTCGTGCAGGGCGTATTCCGCCACGTAGTTCTGCTCGTTGACCACGTTGCGTATGCATTCGTATTTGGGATGCTTGGAATTGACCACGAAGAAGACGTAGTCCCCGGTGTCGGCCATCTTGGCGAAGGTGGAGACCAGGGCGGCCTCGTTGCCGTTTCCGATGTAGTACTTGTCGCCGTTGGCTTTGTAGGTGCCGTCGCTCTGGGGGTAGAGCATCATATCGCTGGAGTAGATGTCGGCGCCGTGTTCCTTCTCGGAGAGGCCGAAGGCGAAAACCCCGCCTTCCTGCAGGAGCTTGGCGGTTTTATGCTTCACCTCCTCGTTCGTCCCGTTCCAGATGGGGCACAGGCCCAGCATGGATACCTGCCAGGTATACCAGTAGGTGATGCCGTAGAAGCCGGTGATCTCGGAAAATTCGTTGTTGCGGTAGGTGTCCCAGCGGGAATCGGCGGCGCCGTAACCCGAGGGGGTCATCAGCGTGGCAAAGACCTGGTTTTCCTTCAGGAATTCCACGAAATCGTAGTTCCATTTCTTTTCGTGCCAGTCCTTCTTTATGGCTTTTAGGCCCTTTTTCTCGAAGAAATCGATGGTTTTCAGCATGATCTGACGGGACTTCTCGTCGGAATATTTCCGGTTATGCTTATGAGGATTTAATAGAATCATAGCAGTACCTCTTGTTTAAAATGTTTTGAATTATTATCAATTAAGTGAACGGTGTTCGGACTGTCAAACAGTTTTCGGAAATTTTCTTGATATTTCCGGGACCCCCGGGAATAATGGCGGCCTGTAAAACGGGTATTCCGGGTGATAGAAGATGCATAAAAAGACCACGCTGAGCGAGCTCAAATCCAAGGAGCGCCAGGACCGCAAGGACCTCATCATCGATGCGGCGGAGCGTGTGTTTTCCACCCGCCCCTTCGACCGGGTGAGCATGCGGGAGATCGCCGTGGAGGCGGGGATCGCCGCTTCTTCCATTTATACCTATTTCCCCAATCAGGAGGCCCTTTTCATGGAGGCCACGGTCCGGGACAGCAACACCTTCATCGAGGAGCTTCGGAAGACCGTGGCCGACTCCGACATCACCCTAGACACCCTGGATCACCTGATAGAGACCTTCATCGACTTCATCTCCACCCACGACTCCTACTTCCGCATGATGGTGATTTTTATGACCCACGGGAAGATCAGCTCCGAATCGATGCAGAAGCTGAACGAGCTGGTGCGGGAGGGGTTCGGCATCTACGAGACGGTCTTCCAGAAGCTGGGATACAGGGGGGATACCCGCATTCTGGCGCACTATTTCTTCGCCATGCTCAACGGAATCCTGGTCAATTACCGCAACCTCGACGGGCGGCGGGAGGAGGAGGTGATCGCCTACATGAAAAAAGTTGGCAAAGTCTTCCGGGAGCTGCTATTACATAGTATATGAAAAAGAAACCCGTCATGGTGAGCGCCGGGGAGCTGGAGGAGATCCTGGACCGTTATTTCGCGGCGGGTTCCTCCCTGAACTACGCTCTGAAGATCCTGGGCCATCCGGGGGTGGGGAAATCCGCCCTCGTCAAGGAGGCGGCGGAGAGGCATAATCTCCATTTCATCGATACCCGTCTGGCCTTCAAGGAGAACATAGACCTGGGGGGCTACCCCGTTCCGGATCACGAGGCCCGGCGCATGATCTACTACCGGCCGCGCTTCATTCCCCCGGAGACCGTTCCGGAGGGGAGGGGGGGGATCGTCTGGTTTCTGGACGAATCCAACCGGGCCCATCCGACGGTCATTCAGACCCTCTTTCAGATCATCACCGAGAACACCTGCGGCGAGCACGCCCTGCCGGAGGGAACCTCAATCGTGCTGGCGGGCAACCTGGGGGAGGAGGACAGTACCACCATCACCGGCTTCGACGACTCGGCGCTGGACGGGCGCCTGGCGGTCTTTCAGCTGCGCCCCGAGGCGGGGGACTGGCTGCGCTGGGCCGCCCGGGAGGGGATACACCCCGCCGTACTGCGTTACATCTCGGTCTTTCCGGACCGCCTCTGGGACGAGCAGAACATCAACCCCAATCCCCGGGGCTGGCATCAGGTCTCCCTGGCCGTGACGCGCTCCTACGGGCTGAACACCGAGGAGGAACTGAAGGAGCACCTGGCGGCCAATCCGGCCGGATCGCTGGTGCGCTTCATACACTCCCTGATCGGCCTCACCGCCGGGACAGACTTCATACTGCAGGTCACCTCGCCCCGCAGGCTCACCACCGATGAGATCCTGTCGGGCCGGGCCGACCGCCTGGCGGAGATGAGAGACGCCCGCATACCCGCCGAGGACGTGCTCTGGGCCCTCACCGGAGCGGTGGCCTATCTCCGGGAGATGAACCACCTCCGGAGGGGGGCGTTCAAGGGAGGCGATCTGGAGGAGCTTTCCCGGGTGCTTCAGTTCATCGGCTACGCCCGGGCCGATTTCCGCATCTCCTTCTTCTATCTCCTGCTCCGGGACTGCGGCCTCTTGACCCAGATCCCCGAGGCCCTGAAAACCCTTCCCGACGAAGCGGAGAGGGGCGAACTCCTGGAGAGATTCGGCCGCATCCTCGAAACCGATGAAGCCCGATAAGCTGGAACAGGCCCTGGAGCTCCTCTGGAAGAGGAGCCGCTTCGCCTCCTATTTCTACCAGTCCGTCCATTTTGCGCCGGAAACGCGCCTCCCGACGCTGGCCCTGATGATGGTCTCCTCGCGTCTGGTGCTCTATTACCGCCCCTCCTTTCTGGAGAGCCTATCCCTCGAGGAACTCATCGGCCTCCTGGTTCACGAGATGATGCACGTCGTCCTCAGTCACAATCACCGGGAGTACCCCGAGGACAACCTCTATCTGCAGAACGTCGCCCAGGACATGGTGGTCAACAGTTACCTATACGAACGGCAGAGGAGCTTCTTCTCCCGGCAGGGGGATTATGCGGCTCATACGCCGGTCCTGGTCCTCCCGGCGGGTCTGCCCCGGGTGCCCGGTGATTTCGTCCGCGACGCGGGAATTGCCGATCCCTCCTGGGAGGAGGTCTTCCGCTGGCTCAAATCCCTCTCCCGCGAGCAGAGGAGGGAGATCATCGCCACCGCCGGTTTCGATCCGGGCTTCCGTGCCGACGCCCCCATGGCGGATGCCGACCGGCTCAATAAGATCTTCGGGGAGAGCCCCATCGGTTCCCGGTCCGGGGACAACCGGATGAACCTGGAACTGTGGGACAGCCGGGGGATGGCCTTCCTGGACGACAGCGATACCTTCCTGCCCACGGGGGTCCACTTCTTCGAGTCCCGGGACCTCACGGATCAGCGGGACGCCAAGCGCAACCACGTACTCAGCATGGCGGGGAACGACCGGGAATGCCTGGAGGAGCGGGCCTTCGGGGAGCTCCGGGGCATCATACAGAGGGCCGAGAAGCGGGACATCCGCACCTGGGAGAGGCTCCTCAAGAGCGTCGTCGATTACTCCTCCCAGTCCAGCGAGTGGGCCTACACCTACGGGCGCTTCAACCGCCGCTACTTTACCCAGGGCATCTACGCCCCCGGGCGCATCTTCAGGGAGCGGGAGCTCATCACCGTGGCGGTGGACGTCTCCGGCTCCATGGTGATGAACCCCGGCGACATCGAGGCGGCCTTCGGGGTCATCGAGAGCCTGATGGACAAGTACCGGGTGCACCTGGTCTGCCTGGACGAGAACCTCTTCGTCCCCGAGAAGCGGGAGGACCGCTTCCTCGCCTCGCGGGAGGCGGATAAACCCTATGTCTACATGCCGGGGGACTGGCGCTATATCTGCACCGGTTCCGGGGGGACCACCTTCTTCGCGCCCCTTTTCAACCGCCACATGAAGGGGCACGGGGAACTGCTCATGATCATCACCGACGGCTACATCTACGACCTCGACCGCCTCAAGCCCTATCATCCCACACTCTGGGTCATCACCGCCGGGAGGAAGGACCCCTTCACGCCCCCCTTCGGGCAGTCCGTACACATGGAGTAGGGGGAAAGGTTATGGGGCATATCGGGGCCATCCTTTTTTCTTACACCACAACGGACGTCCCTCTCATAGAGGGCATACTCGAGTCAGCGCCGCATTTTAAGGAGAGGACGGATTACTGCCTCCGGCAGAGCCTGTTGCCCGGGTTTCTCTATTGTCGCGGGGATTATTCCAGGGATCTTCATCCGGACATGGAGATTTTCATCGATGCAGAAGGTCTCTGGGTGAACTGTTTCCATTATCTGCAGGAGACGGAGGATTTCATTACTGCAAAACTGCGGGAAAACTTCAGTGAGTGCCGTATAAGGGGTTGATGCTCCTGAGGGGAAATGATCGGTTGACCGGATTGTCATTGGAGTATCATCGGAGGTTCACTGGACGATCATAGGACGATCATAGGACGATCACAGGACGATCACAGGACGATCACAGGACGATCACAGGAGGTACAAGGGAGTATCCCCGGAGGATGAGAGGTGTTGATAACCGGATTCCATGACCAGGGGCGGTAGGGTTCAGTTGTCTGAATGCGCCCCGGACTTGAGCTCCGTCATGAGGGATTCCGAGATCGTCAATATTCCCCGGGAGTTGTCCCGCAGACGCTCGATGCTCAGGGAGTTGTTCTGCACCACCTCGTTGGTATTCTCGATGGAGCGGGCCACCTCCCCGATGGAGATCTGCTGCTCCTTCATGAGGTTGGTGATCAGCCCGGTCTTCTCGCTCACCTCGGAGACGCTGCGGTCCATCGTATCCCTCAGGGATTTCTGCCGGTTGATCTCATCCAGTATGCCGTGGGAGTGGCCCTGCATGGTTTCGGACTTGCCGGTCAATAGTTTCAGGAAACGGACGATCTCGCCGATGATGCGGTTGCCCGACTCGGCGTCCTGCTTGTTCTTGGTGATGAGGTCCGTGATCTGTTTGAGCTCGCCGGCGGAGCTGTCCGCCAGTTTGGATATCTCGTCGGCTACGACGGCAAATCCCCGCCCCTGATCCCCCGCCCGGGCCGCCTCGATGGAGGCGTTGAGGGCCAGCAGATTGATCCGGTCGAAGAACTCGTTCATGATGGTTGCGATGGAGAGGATGTTCTCCGAGTTTTCCAGGAGCTTCCGGTTGGTCTCATCCAGGGTGGTGGAGGAGCGCTCCCCTTCGCTCACGAGGGTGGAGAACTCGCCGAAGAGGGCGGATATGGTGGTCCCGTACTGGTCCATGGTTTTAATCGATTCGGAGAGCTCCCGGATGATCTCTATCAGGTGGTTCAGGGAATCGTTCTGGACGCAGGAGGCGTCGGCGGCGTTGATCGATCCCGCTGAGATCTCCTCTATGGTGGCGGAGAGCTCCTCCATGGACGAGGCCTGGCTCTGGGAGTTGGTCGATATGGACTGTATGGCGCCGTTGGTGACGGACAGGGAGTCCTGGAGCGTATCGGAGGTGTTCCGTATCGTCTGCAGCAGGCTGGATATGTAGCCGAGCTGTTTTTTGTTCCTCGTATTTTCCTCCCGCATCAGCCGTATCACCCCCGTCATGGTCTGTATGATCATGAGAGAGATGAGATAGGTAATGACGGTGGCCGCCACGGAATCCAGGAAGGCGTTCTTGATGGAATCCGAGAGCAGGTTTTCGTAACGCCCGTTGAGGAGGGCGAAGAGGACCGACTGACAGGTGACGAAATAGAGGGCCAGCAGGGAGACGACGATCCTGGTGGTAAAGAGCGCTCCCAGAACGATGATGGGTGCGGAAAAATAGGCCAGCGCAAAACTGGCATGGGGCGCCAGGGCGTACTTGAGCGCCAGGCCGATGCCGACCACCAGGGAGTAGGAGATCAGGGCCGAAAGGGCCGCTGTGTTCAGCCGTCCCTGCAGGACGCAGAGGATGCAGAGGACGGAGCCGAGGCTGATGGTACCGGTAAAGGGGGTGAACTGCACAAAGCGCTCGAAGCTGATGAACACGGAACCCAGGGTCAAAAGCCCCATGAGAAGGAGCAGGATGATGCTCCAGAAGAAGAGGAGCAGGGCCTTCTTTTTGCTCAGGAGATCCTGGTCGGCAAAGCGGTCCTCGATGCGTTGCTGCGCTTTACGGTAGAGGTTCATGGATGA
>CALCJG010000079.1 GCA_937967705.1 uncultured Spirochaetia bacterium | reverse complement strand
GACCTGGGGACGGGAAAGATTCATTCGGACGCCTGCGCCCGCTACTTCAACGGATATGTATATGTCATCAACCGTCAGGGAAGAGATAACATACAGGTACTGGACCCCGGGGCCAATTTCCAGACCCTGCGGGAAATCTCCGTCGGCACAAACTCCAACCCGCATGATATCATCGTAGTGAGTAAGACGAAAGCCTACGTAACACGCTGGGGCGCCGCCGCCCTCTGGATCATAGATCCCTCCACCGGGACCAAGACGGGAGAGATAGATCTCTCATCCTATGCCGATGCGGACGGGCTGCCCGAGATGGACAAGATGTATTACGATGCGGCAAACAGCAGGCTCTTCGTCACACTTCAGAAGCTGGACAGTGCAAACTGGTACGCCCCGACGACCCGGAGTTCGGTAGTCGTCATCAGCACCGCCACCGACACGGTTTCAACGGAGATCGTACTGCAGGCGGGCGGGGGATATCCCGTTAATCCCTTCAGCCATCTGCGCTTTGTCTCCAAAAGCCTCTGGCAACCCGCAACAGCGGACAATCATGACCATCTCTTTGTCGCCTGCGTGAATGACTGGGGATTTCAGGCCAACACGGGAATCGTTGCCATCGATCTCACGGATCTCAACTGCGAGAGCGCCTTTGTCATTCAGAACAACGATACCAGCTTCGGAGAGATCAACGATTTCGTCATCAAGACCTCCACCCTGGGGTATGCAGTTACCGCCGATTCCAGCAGCCGCAACAAGCTGATACGGTTCAACCCCCAGACCGGGGCCTATCTCTCCACTCTGCACACCAATGCCTCCTACTCCCTCACGAGGCTGGATCTGCACGCCTCGGGCAAACTCTTTGTATGCGACAGCCTGACCGCAGAACCCGGTGTTCGGGTATACGATACGGGAGACAGCGATAAGCTGTTGGAGGGGAAACCGCTCGACGTGGGGCTTCCCCCCATGGACATCACCTTCGTGGAATAGCCCCTCAGCAGGAGATCAGAGGTTTTTTGATTGCATTTTATCGCCCACCCGTGCAGAAATATTCCGGTCGATGCCGGATCAGGAGCGATCCGGCACAGGCATTTAATAGCGGCATAGGGTGGGATGGACAGCACACTGAACTATATCACAACTATCCTCTACGGACTTATCCTCGGCTTCCTTTCGGCCATTCCCGTGGGGGCCGTCCAGTTGGAGGTCATCAAAAGCGCCATGCGGGGGCACCGGGCCAACTCCCTGGCCCTGACGGCGGGCTCGGTCACCTCGGACTTCATCTACGGCACCCTGACGCTCTTCGGACTGGGTTTTTTCCTCACCCACCCCCGGTTTCAGATCGTCATCTACCTGCTGGGCGTAGCCGTGCTCTCCTTCCTCCTCTACCGCAGCTATCAGGAGCACCGGCACCACTATCATGCCGAACAGCCCCGGATACACCGGAGCCGTTTTCCCTTCATTACGGGATTTACCATCGCCATCACCAATCCGGGGATCATTATCTGGTGGATCGTGGGGTTCAACATATACTCGGACCTGGCGCTCTTCGATGAAATTACCGCCTGTGTCAAACTCATCTTCATCGTGGCGGCCTGCGGGGGGCTGGGGGGATATTTACTCTTCCTCACTATCCTCATCGGGCGGATCAAGCGTAACCTCTCCGACCGAGTCCTCATGAGGATGAACCTGGCGCTGATGGGGCTGCTGACGGTCCTCATCCTCTATTTTCTCTTCAAGATCGTCCAGTTGATGCTTCACGGACGTCCCGCCCTGCAAAACCCCATGCCGGGCCTCTGAGAAGGGGATCACTCGATCTCGTAACGCTTCAGCTTGTCGTACAGGACGCTGCGGCTGATCCCCAGCATGGCGGCGGCCCGGGAGCGGTTGTTGTTGGCCATCCGTAGCACCTTCAGGATGTGATTTTTCTCATAGAGGGCCATAGCCTCGCCCAAGTCGGTTCGGGTAACCTCCCCCTCCCCGCTTTCCCTTACCTCCGGCAGTATATGCAGGATGGTGCCGGTGGAGATATGGTTCTTCTTCTCCACGATGAGGGCGTACTCTATCATGTGCTCCAGTTCGCGGATATTGCCGCTCCAGTTCCTGTTCTTCAGTATCTCCAGGGCCTCGGGCTCGATGAAATCGATCTTTTTTCCCGTGTCCCGGGAATACTTCCGAATGAAGTGGCCGGCAAGGATCGGCAGATCCTCCAGTCTCTCCCGCAGCGGGGGCACGTTGATCTCGATCCCCGAGAGGCGGTAGTAGAGGTCCTCCCGAAAGGTGCCCTTCTCTATCTCCCTGCGCAGGTTGAGGTTCGTGGCGCTGACTATGCGTACGTTGATCTTTATGATCTTGCTGGAACCCACCGGCTTGATCTCCCTCTCCTGCAAAAAGCGCAGGAGCTTGCTCTGGGTGTTCCAGCTCAGGTTTCCGATCTCGTCCAGGAAAATGGTACCCCCGTTGGCTTCCTCCAGAAGGCCCTTCTTGGCCTTGTCCGCCCCGGTAAAGGCCCCCTTGACATGGCCGAAGAGCTCCGATTCGATGATGCTCTCGGTCAGGGTGCTGCAGTCGATGGCGATGAAGGGCTTGTCGTACCGGTCGCTCACCTCGTGAACCGCCCGCGAGAGCAGCTCCTTGCCGGTCCCGCTCTCTCCCAGGATCATAAGCGAGGCGTTGGACTGGGCCACCTGGCGTATGGTCGCCAGGAGCTTTTTCATCACCGGGCTCTCGCCGATGATCTGGTCGATACCCCCCCCCATGCGCTCGTTGATCTGCCGGAGCTTTTCCACCTGTTTCCGGAGGCCGTAGTACTCCAGGTTCTTGTCGATCTTGACCCGGAACTCCTCCGCCTGAAAGGGCTTGATGACGAAATCGCTGGCCCCCTGTTTGATGGCCTTGACGGCGGAATCCACCCCCCCCACTCCGGTGATCATGATGATGGGAACGTCTGTATCGTACCCCCGTATTCGGGAGATCAGCTCAAAGCCGTCCATGCCCGGCATGGCGAGGTCGGATATCACCAGATCGAAGATATCCGTCAGAAAGGCTTCCAGGGCGGAACGGCCTTCACGGCATTTCACCGCCGTATGATCCGTGGTCTTGATAATGTCCTCAATGTACTCAAGAATCACCGGATTATCATCGACAATAAGAATGTGACTCATAGTCTGGAAGCATCTCCCTTAACAGGTTTTCAGAAGCCTGCGTGACATAAACACGATTACTTCTGAAATGACAAGAAAAAAGTTTGAAATTAATTAACGAAAAACGGATAATCATCCCCGGCGGCGGGCATTAAAAGAAAAGAGAGCCGTAGACGATACAAATCCGCGGGTTTCCGGTATATACATGGTAAAAATCCTTCTGACATCCGACCTGCACCTGGGGCTAAAGGCCCCCTTCCCGGTCACGGAGGAAGCCCGCGTCAACACCTTCCGCAAGATCATCAGCCTGGCGACGGAACACGACATGCTTCTCCTTGCCGGGGATTTCTTCGACACCCCCGAACCTGACCCGGAGACGGCAGGTCTGGTGGCGGGTGAATTTCAGAAACTTCGCCGCCTGGGGATCGACGTTCTCTACACACCGGGGGACAGGGAGCTTCTGCCGGGCGGCAGGCTGCCGGACTTTCTGCTGCGCCTCAATACCACCCATGTCTTCGCCGACACCGGAATCGCGCTCCCCTACCGTTATGAGAAGGAGGACCAGACCGTCTTTGTCTACGGCCTGCCGGCCCTGAGCCCCATCATCACCTCCATAACCCGGCGCC
>CALCJG010000078.1 GCA_937967705.1 uncultured Spirochaetia bacterium | reverse complement strand
ACCGGATATGCTCCGGAGGAGGTTTATGCGAGTCCCCTGCTGATAAAAAACGTGATACATCCGGACTGGCGGGATTATCTGGAGCAGCAGTGGGAGAAGCTCCTCAAGGGGGAACCCTCTCCCACCTATGAGTATAAAATCCTTCATAAATCCGGCGAGGAGCGATGGCTGCATCAGCGCAACGTTCTGGTCCGGGATGAACAGGGAGTCCCCATGGCTCTCGAGGGGATCGTTACCGATATTACCGAGCGTCGCAGAACCGAAGAGGCGCTGCGGAAGAGTTCCGCCTATCAGAAGGCCATACTGAACAATGTCCCTTTCCTTATGTGGATCAAGGACCGGGCGGGGGTGTTTATGGCGGTCAATGACGCCTTTGCCCACTCCTGCGGCAGGAATACGGCGGAGGAGGTGATAGGAAAAACCGATCTGGACATCTGGCCCAGGGATCTGGCGGAGAGCTACCGCAGGGATGACGGCGAGGTTATGGATCTGGCCAGGCAGAAATATATAGAGGAGCCGGTTTTTGACAGAGGGGAGACCAAGTGGTTCGAGACCTTCAAGACGCCCATCCTGGACGCGGACGGGAAAGTTCTCGGGACGGCCGGTTTCGCGAGGGAAATCACCCAGAGGAAAACCCTGCAGTTGGAACTGCAGAGAAGCGAGGAGAAATACAGGGCCATCTTTGAGAAGGCCACCGAGGGAATATTTCAGAATACGCCGGAGGGACGTTTCATCAGCGTGAATCCCGCTCTGGCCCGGATATTCGGTTTCGACTCGCCCCGGGAGATGATGGAGGGAGTTAAGGATATCGGCGAGGAGCTTTATGTCAATCCGGGGGAGCGCCGTGAGCTGATCGGGCAGCTACTCAGGCAGGATTATGTAGAGGGCCGGGAGCTGAATCTCCTTAAAAGAGACGGGAGCAGTTTCTGGGTAATCCTGAACATTCATTCAGTCCGGGATTCATCCGGAGTGCTCAAGTATGTGGAAGGGACGCTCCAGGACATTACCGAGCGCAAGCGCATGGAAAGGGATCTGCAGAAGAGCGAGGAACGGTACCGGGCCATCTTTGAAAACGCTTCCGAGGGAATTTTCCAGACATCCCCCGAGGGGCGTTTCATCAATGTCAATCCCGCTGTTGCCCGGATGATGGGCTATTCGTCCCCAGGGGATCTGATAGACGGGGTCAGGGATATAGCCAGGGAAATCTATGTTCATCCCGAAGAGCGTCACGCGATGGTCGGGCAGTTGGAGAAAGATCAGACCATTGTGGGTCGTGAGTACGAGTTTTACCGCCGGGACGGAAGCCGGTTCTGGGTCTCCGTGAATATTCATGCCGTACGCAATGAAGAAGGAGCCATTTCCTACTACGAGGGAATGGTCAGCGATATCACTGAGATGAAACTGGCCCAGGAGGAATTGCACCGCACCTACGAGCGCCTCGATCTGGCTCTCAAGGGAGCGGACCTGGGCACCTGGGACTGGAATATCGTCACCGGCGAAACCGTGTTCAACGAGCGATGGGCCGAAATGCTTGGATACCGGCAAGAGGAGATCGACCCCCACGTGCATACCTGGGAGAATATGGTTCACCCTGACGATCTGCCCGGAGTGATGAACACCCTCAAGGCCCACCTGGAGGCTAAAACTGCCTATTATGAAACGGAACACAGGTTGCGCACCAAACAGGGTGCCTGGAAATGGATACTCGACAAGGGTAAGGTGACGGAACGGGATGGCCTGGGGAAGCCCCTGCGGGCCGTGGGAACACATCTGGACATAGATGAGCGTGTGAGGGCCCAGGAGGAGCGGGAACAGCTTAACCGGCAGATTCAGCTGGCCCAGAAGGCCGAAAGCCTGGGCCGCATGGCGGGGGCCATCGCGCATCATTTCAACAATCAGTTGACCGTCGTCCTGGGTAATCTGGAGCTGATCATGGTGGATCTCCCCCGGGATCATAAGCTTCGGAAAACAGTTTCTCTGGCCATGCAGGGGGCCAACCGGGCCGCCGAAGTGAGCCGCCTGATGCTCACCTATCTGGGACAGACTCCTTCCCGCCATGTGCCGGTTGACCTGGGCCGCATCATCACGGATACGGGCCTGATGATAACCGCCGCCCTGCCGGAGAAGGTCCATCTCGCTCTCGACCTTCCCCCGGAAGGGCCGGTCATCCTGGGGGATGAGGGGCTGATTCGGCAGGTGCTGATGAATCTGGCCACCAACGCCTGGGAGGCTATCGGCGAGGGGCCCGGAGAGATTAAAATATCTCTGAATATAGGCGATACCTGTGTCATCCCACCCTCCTGTGTTTTTCATCTGGAACGCAGGCCTGATGAGGTAGGTTATGCCTGCGTCAGTGTGGCCGACACCGGATGCGGCATACCCTCCGAGGTGATCGCAGAGGTGTTTGATCCCTTCTTCTCGTCGAAGTTACCCGGCCGGGGTCTGGGCCTGGCGGTTACCGCGGGCATTGTAAGATCCCATCAAGGGGGGATTTGTGTTGAGAGCGAACCGGGGAGAGGTTCGGTGTTCAGGGTCTACTTCCCACTTCGGAGCAGGGCAGGGGAAGATGAGAATAAGCCGGAAAACCTATAAGTATTTATAACCATATAAAGCATTAGCTGCAAATCGGAGATAAGCTGAGAGGGAATGGATGATAAAGGATTATGAACGTCTGAAAACTTTACTCGGGGAGATTGCCGACCTCAACCATGCGGCGGCGCTGATGGAATGGGACCAGCAGACCTATATGCCCGCCGGCGCCGCCGAGGCCCGCGGCCGGCAGAGCGCCACGATTCGAACTATCGCCCATGATAGAGCGACCTCCCGGGAGCTGGGAGATCTTCTGGAGGGACTGCTTGACTGGGTAAAGGAGCTGAGTGATGAGAGTGATGAGTTCAACCTGGTCCGGGTGGCCTACAGGGATTATCAAAAGGAGGTCCTTGTCCCGGAGGACTACGTGGAAGAGTTCAGCGTGGTGACCGCCCGGGCCCATCACGCCTGGGTCGAAGCCCGCGGGAAATCTGATTTTTCGCTTTTTCAGCCGCATCTGGAGAGAGTTGTGGAGTTAAACCGGCGATATGTGGGTTTCTTCCCCCCCTCCGATCATCCTTACGACATCCTACTGGACAATTTTGAGCCGGGAATGAAGACCGCGGAGATAAAAAATATCTTCGAAGCCCTGCGGCAGAGGCAGGTGAAACTCCTGCGAGCCCTTGCCGGAAGGTCGCAGGTGGAGGATTCCTTTCTGAGGGGGGAATACAACGAGAGGAGGCAATGGGATTTCGGAGTCGAGATCGCCACGGCCTTCGGGTACGACTGGAACCGGGGCCGCCAGGACAGATCGGCACATCCCTTCACCACCTCCTTCGGCCGGGACGACGTGCGCATTACCACGCGTTTCGAAAAGGACTCCGGGATGTCGGCCCTCTTCAGCACGATGCACGAAACCGGACATGCGCTCTACGAACAGGGGGTCGCTCCCCCGCTGGACCGCACACCGCTTGAGGGTGGGGCCTCCCTGGCTCTCCATGAATCCCAGAGCCGCCTCTGGGAAAACCTCGTGGGCCGGTCGCTTCCCTTCTGGGAGCGGTTCTATCCGCGGCTGAAGGAGCTCTTCCCCTCGCAACTGGGGAATGTCAGTCTGCAGGCCTTCTACCGGGGGATCAACCGGGTGGAGCCCAGCCTGATCCGTGTGGAGGCTGATGAGGCCACCTACAACCTTCATGTAATGCTGCGTCTGGAGCTGGAGATAGCCCTGATCGAGGGGGGCATTGAGGTAGGGCAACTTCCTGAGGCCTGGAACGCCCGGATGAAGGATTACCTGGGCCTCATGCCGCCGGACGACGCCCGGGGGGTGCTGCAGGACGTACACTGGTCCGGGGGGATGTTCGGATACTTTCCCACCTATGCCCTCGGCAATCTCATATCCGCTCAGCTCTGGGAAAAGCACAGATCTGAAAACCCTTCCCTGGATAATCAGCTGCGCCGGGGTGATTTCTCCGATCTCCTGGCCTGGCTGAGGGAAAAAGTGCATGCCCACGGCCGCAAGTATGACCCAGCGGATCTTGTAAAGCGCATAACGGGCTCGTCCATCGAGCCGGGGCCTTATGTTTGCTACCTGGAAGAGAAGTACGGGGAAATCTACGGCCTGTAGGGCACTGCGATGGTTTCTTTAATGGCCTGATAGCATTCTTTAGGATCGTAGTTTTCATCGAAGGGGAGGGCATGGCCGAATCCCGTGAAGAAAAGCGGTATCCAGGAATGCTTGTCGGTCAACCCCCAGGTGATGAAGGCCCTGACTGTCCGGGGGTGTTTGGCCGCGAGCCTTGCCAGCTCTCTGTATATGGCTGCCTGGTTTTGGAGTTTTTGCGGGGTGACTGGTTCCTTAATGCGGACATCCACCTCGGTGAAGTGAATTTCCAGCCCCAGGTTCCCATAGCGGATGATATCCGCCTCAATCAGGGAGTAGTCTGGAGGATATCCCTCCACAAGATGCAGCTGCATCCCCACGCCGTGTATCGGGATGCCGTCTTCCTTCCATTTCCTGATGAAGCTGTACAGCAGGTCGGACTGCAGTTTGTTCCAGCCCGGATAAACCAATTCACCGCCATCATAGTTGTTGTTGTCGTTCAGAAAGAGCCTGGCTTCGGGATCTGCTGCGTGAGCATAAATGAATGCCTTCCGGATCATAGAATCGTCGCTGGCGTTGAGGGACCAGGGGGAATAATCGGGATCACTGGCGGATAAGGTTCGATTGCGGAGGCCGGTATCGGCGCACATGATGATCTCATTGGCCACGTCCCAGGCAAAGATCTCGCCTTTATACCTGCCTACGACCGTATCGATGTGTGTCTTGAGAACCGTGTCCAGATCTGCAGCAGGTTTTGCCGTCACCCAATCCGGGACCTGCAGGTGCCAAAGAAGAGCATGCCCTCTCATCTTCATGCCGTAAGTCCGGGCAAAGTTAACGATTTTATCAGCCTCCGTAAAGCTGAAGTTGCCCTCGGCGGGCTGAACGATGGCCCATTTCATATGATTTTCTGCGACAAGACAGTTGTAGTATTTCCGCAGGGTTTCGGAATACCCGGCATTTGTTAACAGAGCAGGGTCGACGGCGGATCCGAAGGACGGGGGTGTGGGGTTTTCTTCAATGCCTTGCTGGCTGTTGTCGGAACAGCCCGTGAGCAGCAGGGTGAGCAGCGTCAGCAGCAGGGTTGTCGAGAGTAAAGTACATCTCATTCGGATTTCTCCCGGAAATGATTCAAATCTTCCGTTGCTATGAAAGATGAGGCAATTCGTATTGATTATTAATGATCTCAATGATCAGATGATAAATTATCCTATTCTTGGCCAAAAGGCAACAATCAGGGAACGGGTTGTTTTAGGCAAGCAGTATTCTTTTAGTCATTGTTTGATCGATTGCCGGAAGCCTTGTCTGGTTTTTGCGAAGGATGGAAAAGGGCTCTCAGAATCTCTGCAAACCGTTTCTCGTCGAAATTATGCCGCAGCTGCTGAAGTCCCAGAAAGAGGGCGTAGTCGCGGTAGGCCGCGTTCCGGGCCTTCGCGGGGGTCAGGCCCGCGGCCTGATGGAGCTCCCTGAGGTACTCGCTTCGGAGGAGGTCCATGCGATCCTGAAAGCGCCGCACCTTTGAATCATAGAGGGCCCAGGCGCGGATGGCAAGTTCCAATGTGCCGGAGAGGCGGAAGGTCAGCTTCGTCAGGTTCCGGAGGCTCCCCTGCGGGTCGTTCTCCTCGTTGGCCCTCTCGATGATCTCCCGGGTGGTATAAGCCTCGTAGTACTCCAAAAGTTTTTCCACGTATCCGTTCCGGTCCCTGAAGTGATGATAGAATGAGCCCTTGGTTTTACCGGTACGCCGGGTGAGGTTTTCTATGGAGAGCATTCCGGGGCCCTCGGTCTCCAGGATCTTCAGCCCTTCCTCCAGCCATACCTTTTTCGCATTAATTTTTGTTGACAAATTCACACTCCATACCATACGGTATGGTATGCTATTGCATAAGCGCCCTGCGGTCAAGAATTTTTTTGAAACGGCATTTATTAAAAATGTAAAAGGCGGGGGCAGGTAAAGGGGGATGTCATGAAACAGGAAAACAGTACGGTATTTCCGGAACAGCTGGACCGGATGTTCGCGCCGGAAAACATTGCCATCGTGGGCGTTTCCTCCGAGGGATTCAGTTTCGGCCGCAGCATTCTTCTCTCCCACATCTCAGTCGGGTACGGGGGCAAAATCTACCCGGTAAACGTTCGGGGAGGGAGCGTGGAGGGTCTGGAGATATACCGGTCCGTTGAGGATATCCCGGGGTCCATCGACTTCGCCATCATCACCATTCCGGCCCGACATGTTCCCGCCGTCGTGGAATCCTGCCTGAAAAAAGGGGCCGCCGGGGTTGAGATCCTCTCCTCGGGGTTCCGGGAGACGGGCACGCCGGAAGGGATAGCCCTGGAAGAACAGCTGCGGGAGATCGCCGCCCGGGGGATACGCGTGCTGGGCCCCAACTGTTTCGGGATCTATTGCCCCCGCTCCGGGCAGACGCTGCTGCCGGGACCGGGGCTCTCGCGGGAACCGGGGGGCGTGGCCTTCCTCTCGCAGAGCGGCGGCCATTCCATAGACCTGGCGCTTCTAGGCAAATGGCGGGGGGTCCGATTCTCCAAGGTGGTGAGCTTCGGCAACGGCGCCGATCTCCGGGAAACGGAGATGCTCCGCTATCTTCTCCGGGACGACGAAACGAAGGTGATCGGCATGTATCTCGAAGGCGTGGCCGACGGCGACGGTTTCCTGTCAGCCCTCGAGGAGACGGCAGGGGAAAAACCGGTCCTGGTGATCAAGGGGGGGCTTTCCGATGCCGGGGGAAGGGCCGCGGCCAGCCACACAGCGTCCCTGGGGGGCCGCCGCGCCATCTGGGAGGCCGCCCTGAGGCAGTGCGGGGCCATCCGGCTCGAGAGCATCGGCGAGATGATTGACGTGTCCCTCGCTTTTTCGCTGCTGCCGGTCCGGGACTATCATGGCTGTACCGTCGTAGGGGGCGGAGGGGCGCTGGGAATCGCCGCCGCCGACGCTGCAGAATCTCTCGGGATGGAGATCCCGCCGCTGCGGGAGGATCTGAGGGATTCCATAATGGACCTCCTCCCGAAGCCGGGCTCCAGCGCCGCTAACCCCATCGACGTGGCCAATCCCTTCGTCGCTCCCGGCGTGATCCGGGAGATCCTGCTGCGGGCCTCGGAGGACGAGCGGGTGGATGTGCACATCGTGGTCCTGCTCCTCTATCACTTCAAGGCCCATGTGAAGGTGCTCGGGGTCTCCGGCCTCGCTGACATCACCCCGGGCCGTGAGCTGGCTGCCGTCTGCCGGGAGGTGTGGGACCAGACGGGCAAGCCTGTGGTGCTGGTGCTCCCCAACTTCCGCCAGGAGGAAGAGGCCATGGATCTGGAGGAGGCTGTCCGCGAAACTCGGAGGCTCTTCACGGAGGCCGGCGTGCCGGTTTACGGTGATGTGAAGGATGCCCTGAGATCCGTTGCGGCCTTGACGGAATTTTCCCGGTACCGCCAGTCCAGGGCCGCCGCTTCAGCGGAAATCCTCCATAAAAATGCGGCGGGGATTTCTTCTGCGGAAACAAGGGAGGTAGC
>CALCJG010000077.1 GCA_937967705.1 uncultured Spirochaetia bacterium | reverse complement strand
TATCTCATGCCGGTTCTCTTCCTGGTGGCCGGAGTCATCCTGGGATACCGTTATTACGGCCTGATCGGGATGGATCAGGATCTGGCTTCAGGTCTTGCCGGAATTATCTTTTTGGTCCTAGCCTTTCTTCTCATCCGCCTGCTCAACTACTTTGTCAGCGGGGGCAGCTCTCTGCAGCCCCGTATGGAGCGCATCATTTCATCCTAGCCCTCAATAAAGTGTTAACAATTACAGCTAGAGTCGCCGAAGGTTATACAAATACCATATCGCCAAAGGGGATAACCGCCGGGATGGACAAGAAAATCATAGACTTTACCTCCTTTAAAATTGAAAAAACCCTCAAGGAAAGCGGTTATACCATCAAGAAAGACAAGAAAAAGAATATAAAAGTTCTGATGAAGCTGAAAAGGAACGACTGATTTCATTATAATCCCCCATTTTTCCCTTGCATTTTGCCCTGTTCGGGATTAAGGATATACCAAGATACGCTTTTGGATATCCTTGATGGCTGAACGGCGGATAAAACGATTCACAACGATCCTGCTCCTTTTCCTGCTGCCGCTCGTATCCTGTTTGCAGGAAGATAAGGAGGAGTTCTCCTTCAATTACACCCCGGAGACCCTGGAGGTGTTCCTCGTCAACATGACCAGGGATTACCCGTCAATCACCTCCCTGGAGGTCATCGGGCACAGCCGTTCGGGCCGCCCCCTGTACGCGCTAGTGGTGTCCGGCAATCCCGGTGTTCTGGAGCGGGAGCCCCGCATTCGCCTCGTGGGGGCTATTCACGGGGATGAGATCATCACCACCCAATGGCTGGCCCTCTTCATCGAATACCTCTTGAAGAATTATGAAACCGACAGCCGTATCCAAAGTCTGGTGGACGGGCGCTGTCTCGTCTTCATCCCCATGCTCAATCCCGATGGTGTGGCCCGGGGTTGGCGTTACAACGCGGGGATCGTGGACCTCAACCGCAACTTTGACGAGCACTGGACCCTCGACTATGATCACGGAACGGGGCCCTTCTCTGAGCCGGAAACAGCGGCGCTACGGGACTATTCCGTGGGAGAGATGCGCTTCCATCTCTCCCTCTCCTATCATGCCGGGTCGGTGGTGGTCAACATGCCTTTCGATTACGGCAGGGAGAGCGAGGGGATTTATCCCGCCGAGCAGACCATGGTGGAGTACTTTGCCAAGGCCTATGCCACCTCGGGCGGCTTTCTTCAGACCCCCGGCCTCATGGGGGGGTACTACGTGGACCAGGGAACGATCAACGGCGGGGACTGGTATGTGATTACCGGATCCCTGCAGGACTGGAGTTATATGAAATCGGGCTGCCTTGACTACACCGTAGAGATGTCCCGGGGCAACCCGGAGACGCCGGAGGGGATGCGTCAGTACTTTCTCTACAACCGGGACGCCCTCCTGGCCTACGCCGAAGAGGCGGGAAGGGGCCTCTGCGGGCGCGTAACGGAATCGGGTACGGGGCTGCCGATGGCCGGCGTGCGGATTACCGTCCCAGGGGGGGATCTCGCGGTGTACACCGATTCTGAAGGGTACTATCACCGTCTGCTCCTTCCCGGAAGCTATGACATCACCTTCCAGAAGAGCGGTTATTCCGATAAAACCCTTACAGGGGTGACCATCCCCGATTCCAAAGTCCCCGTGGTCCGGGATGTGCAGATGTAAACCCGTCCGCCCCTCTGACGAGAAAGGCTTGACAGGCGGGATTTTCTGGGGCATGAAAGGGGAATTATTTCGGGAGGAAGCGCATGGAACTCTTTACCGCCACTGCAGCCAACCTGTCCTTTAACGCACTCGTCATGGTCCTGTCCATTCTGCTGCTCTGGAAGGGGGCCGATCACCTGGTGGAATCCGCCAGCCGAATCGCCGAGAGGCTGGGCATATCGGACCTGGTCATCGGGCTCACCGTGGTGGCCTTCGGCACATCGGCTCCGGAGTTTGCCGTTACGGTCAACGCCGCCCTCAAGGGCCAGGCGGACATCTCCGTGGGCAACATCGTCGGGTCCAACATCTTTAACCTGGGCTTCATCCTGGGAACCGTTGCCATCATCCAGAACATCACCGCTTCGAAAAAACTCATCTACCGCGACGGGCTCTTCATGCTGGGGGTCACCCTGCTTCTGCTCTTCTTCTTCCGGGATCTGCGCATGGAGCGCTATGAGGGTATTATCTTTCTGGTTCTGCTGGGACTCTACATAGCGGTGCTCTTCATCAAGAAGGAGCCTTTCGAAGAGGAGCGCATTGCCCACGAAAGGGCTACCTGGAAGGATTACCTCATTCTGCCGGCCAGTATCGCCACGGTTGTTGCCGGCGGGCACTTCCTGGTGGAGTCCGCCCGCTACCTGGCCCTGAGCGCCGGCATTTCGGAATGGGTCATCGGGGTTACCATCGTGGCGGCGGGCACCTCGGCGCCGGAGATGGCCACCTCCATTGCCGCGGTCCTCAAGGGGAAGCACGGCATGTCGGCGGGAAACCTTATCGGCAGCGATCTCTTCAATATCCTGGGGGTCCTGGGGACCGCCTGTGTGCTGAATCCCATGCAGATTAACCCTTCGGCCTACAGCTCCCTCATGATGCTCTCCGGGATGGTTTTACTGGTGCTGGTCTTTCTGAGGACGGGTTGGCAGGTGTCCCGCCTGGAGGGGTGCCTCCTGGTGGGAATAGGCCTGCTGAGATGGGTGATGGATTTTATCAGCAAATAGGATGTCGGAAGGTATAGTGAGTGCGGCTCACTGAACCTTGCCGGCCAGGTGTTCCTCGTATTCGGCTTTCAGCCTGTTGTAGAGTTCCCCGAGCTTTTCAGGTGTATTGAGCTGGAAATGCTCCAGGACGTCCTCGTCCACGGTGTCGAAACGGAATTTCCTGTCCTCGTATTCCGTGAGCACGGTGGCCAGGTAGATGATGTAGATGAGCTCCCGGTACTTTTCCGGCGCCATGTGCGGCCGAAGGTGATATTCCACAGCAAAGACCATTGCCTCGTTGAAGTTCCATTTCTTCAGCACCATGCTCCACAGG
>CALCJG010000076.1 GCA_937967705.1 uncultured Spirochaetia bacterium | reverse complement strand
GTACACCACGAGCCGCAATCTGGCCCAGAGCGTACTGGCCATGATAGAGAAAAAACTGGGGCGCGATCTGGGGCCCTGTATGACCGACAGGATGTACCTGGCGGGGAGCAACATTGAGGATATGGAAAGTTTTCTTGCTGAAGTAAAGCGTGATGGAAACAGCCTGAATCCCAAAACTCTTGAATACCTGGGGCGCAACTACGGTACGGAATACCGCGCTGTACTGGAGACGGCCGGCAAAAAGGGCGCGCTTCTGGAGCCCCTCAACGAGGAGGGGGAAATCCTGGCCGAGGTGCTCTATGCGGTGCGTCATGAGATGGCCCGCACCCTGAAGGATATCCTCTTCCGGCGCACGGGCCTCGGCACCCTGGGGCATCCCGGCGACAAGGTCCTCAAACGGGTGGCCGATCTCGCGGCCAAGGAGCTCAAATGGAATTCGGCCCGGCTCAAAAAGGAGCTCAGGGAGGCGGCGGAGGCCCTGGCGGTTCCCTTGTAGCGGCTTATCCTGCCTTGTTCCGCCCTTTTCGGGGTGATTTCTACGGGGGGATGGTCATGAGGCCATCCCCTTCAGCTTTTGCAGGTAGGCATCGGATTCCCCGCTGCCTTCCGGCGGCGCCCAGGGGGCGAAGTCCTTATCGGTGAGCGGAATGTAGGGGCCGTCCTTAACCTCGAAATAGACGCTGCCGGGCTCCAGGGATATCAGGCCGTGCCATGTCCCGGGCAGGACATCGATAACCCGGTTGACGCCTTCGGCATCCAGTTTGATAGACTCCAGAACATCACCCCTATCATTGAAGAGTAAAATCAGGAAACTGCCTCGCAGAACGACGAAGGTCTCGCTCTTGGGGGGATTGAGATGCCGGTGGGGGCGGACATAGGATTCCGGCTCCACGGCGTTGAGGAATCTCTGGACCCGGTCTTCCGGCTGATGCAGGTTGTAGTTCTGACGTCGACGGGGATTAATCCGTGCTTCACGGCTCAGGGATGTAAGCAGGTCTTCGTTGACGAGGCCGTATCGTTTCTCTTCCATGATCCTAATCCTCCCCTCCGGATAGAGAGGCTGTTCTATCCTGACTATGCTGCGCATTGTACCCTGCGACAGCAATCTCTGACAAGAAAAAGATTTGATTCCCGCCGGGAAATGGGGCACTATAGAAGGGCACTCACTGCAGAGGCGTTGCCATGAGTAGAAGCGGGAGGGCTGAGCGATGGTGGATTATGAATTCATAGAAAACCAGAAACAGCGTCTGATTGAGCTGGTGGAAAAGGATATGCAGATTCCCATATCCAGCGAGCTGGAAAAAGAGATCAGCCGAATACTCCATCAGGTGGCCTTTAACGAAGCCAATAGGGAGGGAAAATAATATGGAAAAGCGTGACAGCGAAACTTCCCTGAAGGGGCGTATTCTATTGATGGATGACGATCCTTTGATCTCCACGGTCGCAGCCAAGATGATCATGAGCCTGGGACATCAGGTGGTGACAGTGCCCGGTGGAGAGGAGCTCCTGAAAACCTATACAGAGGCGAAAGAGCAGGGGGCGGCCTTTGACCTCCTCATCCTGGATCTGACTATTCCCCAGGGGATGGGGGGAGCCGAGACCCTTGCCAAAGTCAGGGCCTTCGATCCAGGGGTTAAGGCCCTGGTCTCCAGCGGTCACACCCATGATCCTGTGGTGGAGGGATTCCAGAAATACGGTTTTATCGGTGTTATTAACAAACCCTATCGGCTGGAGGAACTGAAGCAGGCCATTCGGGAGGCTCTATCCTGAGGGCGGTCTGTCCGGGTCCTTCCCGCAAAGGGTGTAAGGGATTTCCGGAAGACGGATTTATTCTTGCTTGGGCCCCTGTCTTTTCCTTGACTGGGAAGGGATTATACCCTGTTCTGTTTCAGAATCGTTTAAGGGATATTTGAGAGTATAAAAAGGTAAAGGGAATGCGGCCGCCGATCTGTGTACTATGCGGGAAATACCTGGAGGCAGGGGAAGGGGGGCTTATATATTTTAAGGAAAGGCCCTCCGACCTGGAATGGATACAGCGGATGAAGGAAAAGGGGATGGTGGGTCATCCCCCTTATGCGGAATGGTTTTGCGGCGAGCACATATCCGAGGCGAAAAAACTGAGCCATCTCACTGTCGATCAGGCAATCCGACAGCTGAAGAAGCAGGATTAATTCGACCCCCCGCACCAGAAAATCTCCGGAATAACGATTCCAGTGAAGAACAATGTTGAGAAAGAGGTAGTGATAGTGGATCTTGAGAATTGCAAAAAATGCACACATCATATGGATTCCATGACGGATTCCGTACTCTGCAGATATTATGTGGAGGTGGAATACCGTGTCCTGGACAAGAGCTCCAAAAAGGGGTATGTTTACGTTGTAGGATGCCCTCTGTCGGGAAAAAAGAAGAAGTAGCCGTATTTTTTTTCTTGATCCCGGAGGGAAAAATCCGTATTTTAAAGCAAGAAACGTACCAAGGGAGGGGTATATGAAGATTGATAATATCACAGGTGCAGACGCAATTCCCAAGGGAGTGATGGAAAACAGCAGGAATTATACCAACGAGGTCGCTTCCAAGGAAGACAAGATCCAGACTGCAACCATCAAGGAAGAGAACAAGGGCAACCTTGTGGATACGTCTGCCTGAAGGACTTGCTAAGTGTGTATATGAACAGACGGAGAGGCGCCGAAAGGCGCCTCTTTACTTAACGTACCCCTTTATTTCATTTTTAATCTCCTCACCCCTTAATAATTCCATGGAATTTTTAAGAAGGCTGCGGGAATCCTCCAGGAGATTTTTTGCCTCCCCCTCCAGATGGCAGGTGGAGGCGAGAGTGTTCAGTTTGTGGTTGATTATTTCTAAACTTGTTATCACATCATAAAGTCTGTCGTCATCCATTCTTTTCCCATCCGACGTATTGATTAGCGATAAACATTCTGGATATGCGTTCTCCCTGTTGGGGAGGTAAAAAGATTCCTGAAAAACGCAACACAGTACTAATATAATATATATCACACTATTATCAACTGGGTCAATGATAATTTCCTGCTCCCGCATGAGAAGGATTGTGTCATAAAGAAACGCCTGTGGGATATCCCGCAGGCGTTTCAGTTTGATCCAGAAAAAGGGTCTATTTTTTGTAAAGAGATTCGATCTGATCCTTGAATTTATCCACCACCACGCGCCTCTTCAGCTTCATGGTCTGTGTCAGCATGCCGTTTTCAAGAGAAAAGGGTTCGTCTATGTAAATGAACTTCTTCGGTATTTCGTAACTCCCGTATTTGCCCTTCAGGGATTCCTGGATTTCCCTGGTGATCATGTCCTGGACATCCTGACGGCTGATGAGCTCCTTGGGGTTGGTCGGAAGATTGTTCTTCTCGGCGTACTTTTTCAGCACCTCAAAATCCGGTACGATGATGCAGGTGTTGTACTCCTTGTTCTCGCCGTAAACCATGGCATTCTCAATAAAGGTAATCAGTTTGATGTCCTCCTCTATGGCGGCGGGGAAGACATATTTCCCGTTTTCCAGCTTGTACTGTTCTTTTATACGTCCGGTGATGAAAAGAAAACCGTCCTCATCCAGTCTGCCCCGGTCTCCGGTTTTAAATCCGCCGTCAGCCGTCATGACCTCTTTGGTGGACTCGGGCTTCTTGTAATAACCCTGCATGACGTTGGGACCGTAAATGACAATCTCTCCGTCAGGGGATTCCGGCCCTGTGAGGGTCTTGTCGATCACGATTCGGCATTTGTCTATGACGGTACCGACACTGCCGATCCGGTATTCTGCTGGACAGTTCATCGTGGCGGCCGGTGTGGTTCTGTCAGGCCGTATACGTCGTAGAGCGGAATTCCCATGTCCCAGAAGAAATGGGATATCTCGGGATTCATGGCGGCGCTCCCGGTCATGGATCCCTTGAGACGGCCGCCCAGTCTTTGGCGCACTTTACTGAATACGATGGCATCGGCAATCTTGAACTTGAGGTTGACCATGAAGCTGGATTTTCCCTGTGCTGCCAGCCCCCTTCTCTTTTTGCCGTTTTCCACACCCATCAGGAAGAGCTTTTTTGCCAACCCCCCCTCCTCGTTCATCTTGGCCCAGAGGCCGTCGTAAACGCGGTTGAAGACCCGGGGGACTGCTATGAGGAAGGTGGGCTTGACCAGGGCCATGTCCGCAGCGATGGTTGCCACGCTCTCGGCAAGCCCGGTGGAGGCGCCTATCTGGCAGAAGGTGATCATCTCGCCGAGGCCGTATACATGAGCCCAGGGGAGTATGGAGAGGGTACGCTCATTATGGTCGAATTCGGGAAATTTCTTGATTCGGGCATGGGAGTTGCTGGATAGATTTCCCTGGGAGAGCAATACCCCCTTGGGGTCCCCGGTAGTCCCCGATGTGTAGATTAGAACGCCGATGGTGTCCTGGCTGGGATAGATGGATTTGACCGGATTGGCTTTGCCCGCTGCTTCCAGATCGGCCATGGTGTCCTTCCCTTCTCCGGGGATCAGGGTCGTTTTCTTGAGGGTGGATATCTGTCCCGTAAAATCCTTAATCTTTTCCATGATATCCGGTTTGGATACAAAAAGAAGCTTTATCTCGCTGTCGGTGATGATGTATTTCCATATGTGAACGAGTTCCGCCTCGTACATGGGGACGAAACGGGCACCGAGGCCGCAGGTTGCGAAAAAGGCGATGGCCCATTCCAGGCTGTTGTTTGAGATGATCCCGACCGCATCATCCTTTCCAATTCCCTGCTGCGCCAGCCCACCTCTTAAATCGTCTACTCTTTTGCCGAAGTCCCTGTAGGTGATGTACTCATATTCCCCTTTTTTGTTTTTGGTCCCGAGAAAGGTATTGTCGGGGAATTTGGCAATACTATCCTCCAAGATCTCTACAACATTATCTGGTTTGTCGAGTTGGTACATTTTTTCCTCCTGTCGATTACAGTTGATATTTTGTATGCTTTGGTTTATTTAAAATTGAAGACGACGCAAAGCGATATTGGTTTCTCTATGGATTAACAATACCGCGGTGAGGAAACGGCACGCTGCCACTGGATATCGGCAGGAAAGGGCCGCGGGTTGCCGTTAAAACTGACATAAATCCCATGTTGTTAATGTCTTCATTGAATATCATCATGGATTTTAATCAAGCAATTTTTTCATGGTTGAAGTGGGATTAATGTAACGGAAGAGTTCATGGACACAATAAGACGAACATACAATCTTAAAGAAAAATGGGAAAAAGTGCTTTCCAAAAAAGATTCCTCCCTTAGCCTGAGGTATTATATGACTGTCATATCATATAGCAGTACGTTCTATGGTCAGTCAATAGGACTAATCCTTAAAATGATGGAGCATGTATGAGCGATCTGAAAGGACTATTCTATCCCAAATCCGTTGCTGTGGTAGGGGCCTCGGAAAACGTATTCAAGTGGGGTTCCATAATACTGACGAATATCGTAGATGGGGGCTTCGGGGGTAAAGTCTATCCCGTAGCCCGGGGGAAGGATACTGTGTATGGGCTCAAGGCCTATGATTCCCTGAAAGATGTACCGGAGGCGGTGGATCTGGTGATGATAGCTACACCCGCATCCACGGTAATGGGTATCCTGGCGGACTGTGTCGAGATGAGGATTAACAACATCGTGGTTGTCTCCTCCGGATTCAGTGAGACCGGGGACGAGGGCCGTGAGTTTGAGGAAAAACTGATTGCCTTTTCCGAGTCCCGGGGTCTCAATGTCGTCGGGCCCAATACCATGGGGATAGCCAATGTCAAGCATGGGCTCTACTCCATGTTCTCCCACATCCGGCTCAACAGCGGCGGCATATCGATCATAGCCCAGAGCGGCAATGTGGGCAATCAGGTTATGATGTGGGCGGAGCAGCAGAACATCGGTATCAGCAAGTTCGTAGGTTCCGGCAACGAAGGAGTTCTCCGTTGCGAGGATTACCTGGAGTATTTTCACCGGGATGAGGACACATCGGTCATACTCTTCTATGTCGAGGGGGTTGATGACGGAAGGACCTTCATCGATGTGGCCAGGAGAACCTCCCTGGAAAAACCCATCATCGCCCTCAAGGCAGGGCGGACGGAAATCGGCAGCCGGGCGGCTCAATCCCATACCGGGGCGCTGTCGGGAAGCTACCGTGTTTTCGACGGGGTGATGCGGCAGAGCGGCATCATACAGGCCAAGACACCGACGGAACTTCTCTCCCTGGCCGCAGCCTTCGACAGCCTGCCCCTTCCGCAGGGAAACCGTGTGGGAGTGATTACCCTGGGCGGGGGCTGGGGGGTTATCACGGCGGATGAATGCGAAGAGCGGGGGCTGGTTCTGCCGCCCCTCCCGGAAGACGTCTTTACGCGACTGGACAGGATGCTTCCCCCCTTCTGGAGCCGGGGAAATCCCATTGATCTGGTGGGTCAGCCGGATGTCAACCTGTTCCGGGAATCCATTGAGGCTGTGGTCGCCTCAGATGCCTTCGACGCAGTGATCTTCCTGGGGATCATAGGATCGTTCCAGATGGCCCTCAGATTCAATGAAGCATCCTGCAGGCTGGGGCAGGGGAGCTTTGATCAGCTTGAGGTCTTCGAAAAGACCTTGAGCGAAATGGAACTGGCATTCCTGGACAATATCATTGATCTGATGGAAACCTATAAGAAACCCATCTATCCTGTGGCCCTTGTGGCCAAACCGGGGGATGCTTCGGTTCATATGCGGGAAGGGTACAGGCATAAGGTCATCATCTATAAAACACCGGAAGAGGCGGTTCTCTGTCTGGAAAAACAGTATAAGTACTACAGATATATCAAACGTCAGGAGGAATTCCTATGCGTGAAATAATAAAACGGGCCGTGGAAAAGGGTCAGAAAGCCCTCTCGGAATATGATTCAAAGAGGATCATACAGCAGGCGGGAACGCCGGTCACCAGGGAGCGGCTTGCCGCATCGCGGGATGAAGCTGTTAAGATGGCGAGGGAGATCGGATACCCCGTGGTGCTCAAGGGTTGTGCCGATACGCTCACGCACAAAACGGAGCTGGGGATGGTGCGGGTAGGCCTCGGTTCTGACAAAGATGTGGAACAAGCCTATGATGAATTGATGTCCAGGAATGTGCCGGTGGACGGGATACTGGTCCAGGAGATGATCAAAGGGGACCGGGAATTCGTTATAGGGCTCACCCGCGATCCTCAGTTCGGACCCTGCGTCATGTTCGGCCTGGGGGGTATCTTCACGGAGGTGCTGCAGGATGTGAGTTTCCGTGTGGCGCCTATTACGGAGGGGGACGCGGAGGAGATGATCGACGAGATACGGACCAAAAAGATACTGGGGGAATTCCGCGGAAGCCCGCCGGTTGACCGAGCCGTGCTTGTTCAATCCCTGGTGGGCATCGGCAATCTGGGAGTAGAGTTTGAGGAAATTGCTGAAATCGACATCAATCCCCTCATCGTTCGCGGGGGCAAACCTGTAGCGGTCGATGCCCTGGTGATCCTCAGGGGTGCCGCGGAATCAACAAATTCCAAGACCGCGTGATTTTTTTATTGCCATTGGCGGAAAAGTTGTCTATACTATTCCCGTAGTATAAGTATGGTGGGTAAAGCCCGCCATTTTTTTTACCGACCCCTGTTCCGGGAAGACATCAAGTTAATGTATGACAGGAGAACTTCCATGTCTCACAAGCTCAAGCATAAGAAAGTAGGTATTCTCTTTTCCGGAGGCCCCGCTCCCAGCGCCAATACGGTCATTTCATCCACAGCGCTCAATTTTCTGGATCATAACATTCCGGTTATCGGTTTCTACAGGGGTTATGAGTTTACCCAGGATTTCAATATCAACTATCCCCGTCTGCGGAAAGGGGTCCATTTCGAGGAGATCAACTACGACATAACCCATTCAAGAAATGAAAAGGGTATTTATCTGAGGACATCCCGGGCCAATCCCGGGAAAAACATTAAAAGCCTGGAGGATCTGAAAAACCCGGATAAAAACCAGAGGCTTAAAAACATCATCGATGCCTGCGATTACCTGAAGATAGGCGCCATCGTATCCATTGGTGGGGATGATACCCTGAAAACGGCCAACTACATCTATCTCATGGGACTCCCCATCATACACATCCCCAAAACCATAGACAATGACTACTTCGGCATCCCCTGGACCTTCGGGTACTGGACCGCCGTAGACACCGCCCAGAAGATCATGCTGAATCTGAAGGCAGACGCGCAGGCCACGGACAGCTTTTTCATCGTGGAGCTGATGGGCCGGAAGGCGGGATGGCTCACCTACGCCGCGGGTATAGCCGCTGAGGCCATCATGATGATCTCCGCAGAAGACATCTCCGGGGATGTCCTGGACATGGAAGATATCTGTGAGAAGATCACCGAAACCATCATCGCCCGGGAAAACAACCGGCGCCCCTACGGCGTAATCGCCGTGGCGGAAGGATTGGCGGACAAGCTCCCCAATGAGTTCAAACCCACGGAAACAGACAGGCATGGAAATGTCATCTTCAGTCAGGCCAATATCTCCAAGCTCTTTTCCGACCGTGTGAGAAACATGTATTTCGAAAAAACGGGTCTGGAATTGAAGATAACCCCAAAACAAATCGGCTATGAGACAAGAGCCGGGGCCCCCATCAGCTTTGACGTCGTTCTCGGGAGCATGCTGGGTTACGGCGCCTACAAGTTCTTTTCCGAGGACAATTTCGGCGTAATGGTTTCCGTTACGGACAACTTTGATCTCAAGGCCGTCCCCTTTGCGGAACTTGTAGACGAA
>CALCJG010000075.1 GCA_937967705.1 uncultured Spirochaetia bacterium | reverse complement strand
GAGGAGGCCATGCTCTACACCATCCGTCATTATACCCGGGAGGCGGGGGTTCGCAGTCTCGAACGCGTCATCGCCAAGGTATGCCGCAAGGTGGCCCGGGAGGTGGTAAAGCACGGCAAGAGCTACAAGCGAATCATCACCCCCGAGATCCTGCAGGAATACCTGGGTCCCACGCGCTTCAAGTACGGCATGAAGGAGCAGAAGAACGAAGTCGGTCTGGCCAACGGTCTGGCATGGACCGAGGTGGGAGGCGACATCCTCCAGATCGAGGCCTCACTGATCAAGGGCAAGGGCAGCCTCATCCTCACCGGAAAGCTCGGAGAGGTAATGCAGGAATCAGCCCAGGCGGCCTTTACCTATGTCAAGGCCAACCAGAATTTTTTCAACATAAAGGAAGACTACACGCGCAAGTTCGACCTGCATCTGCATGTCCCCGAAGGGGCCATTCCCAAGGACGGACCCTCCGCAGGTATCACCATGGCTGTGGTCATCGCCTCGCTGCTCAGCAACATCCCCGTGCGCTGCGACATCGCCATGACGGGGGAGATAACCCTGAGAGGGAAAGTGCTTCAGATCGGCGGGCTCAAGGAGAAGGTGCTGGCCGCTCACAGGGCCAACATCAAACACGTCATCATCCCCAAGGAAAACGAAAAGGATCTGGAGAAGATACCGGAACACGTCCGCAAGCAGATGGTCTTTCATCCAGCAAGCAAGATGGAAGAGGTCCTCTTCCTCTCCCTGGCAACCCCGGACAGCTTTTTCAAGGACCAGGAGAAGACCAAGATGCTCTACGACATGTGGAAAGACACGCTGGATGAGAGCAACGACAAGGTGGAAGCGGACGGCGACTACGATTCGGAAAAAACCATCCACATGTAATCCGCACCCTGATAGTGAAACGCAGACGCCCCCTCCTTGAGAGGGCGTCTTTTTTTATCCTCCGTCAACACCTGGTCCACGGCAGCTTCATTCCCATGGGACCCTGTTCCAGGGGCTTTCCTCATTTTCCGGATCGAGGAGATCGTTGAAGATATCGTCCAGCTCCTCGTCATAGATATCAGACCTTCCCTCCGACCAGTAAAGATACCCATCGAGGAAGCTCTCCCCCATCTCCGCCCAGGACACAAAGGATTCCCTGATGCGCCTGGCGCTTTTTTCTATCCAATCCCAGGCCTCGTCCCGGCTCAGGTATTCCGCCCCGGCCCCCCATCGGGCAGCTGTCACGAGCCGGCAGAGATCCCATGCCAGCATGGAGGACGGGTTGTCCTTACCCTCCTCACATTCCTCACGGTCCCCTTCCTCCAGGAGCCAGCTCAACAGGCCCAGCAAATCCGAGCGCTCCTCCACGCGCCACCACTCCCTTAGCGCTTCCCGGGCATCCTTCATTATCTCCTCACCGGGCATCCCTCCCTCGAGGATATCATGTTCCTCTCCATTGAGTTCCGTCAGCAGTGCACTCACGGCAAGACCAAATCTCTGTTCCTGAGTAAGACCTGAACGCTTCGAATCATCACCCCTTGAATCCATCATCCATCCTCCCTTCCCTCTTGTAGCGGCGTACTGCATGGATCGGCTGCCCCAGCAGGATACATGGCAAACCCCCTCAAGGGAATTATCATTGACTTATGCCCTTTCCCTGTATAGACTCTTTAAACCAGAAATCTTCATCCGGGATGGATGCTACCATATGGTACGAGTAATTCAACTCTTTCTCCTTATATTCTTAACGACAGCGGCCTTTAACCCTGCCGCAACCGCTACCCCATCAGGGAAGGGGCCCTGCAGTCTGGAGCTGCCGCCGCAATACTATGAAGACAAGACCGGCTCCCTGTCGATCAACGACATCCTTGCCGGGGATAGAAAGATACTGTTCCGTCCCTCACCGGGAAAAACGCCCAATTTCGGGTACACAACCTCGGTCTACTGGCTGAAGTTTACCATAAGGAACTCCGGGGAGGACAACCGAGACTGTTATCTCACCATCCCCTACTCCCTGATCGATGACATACGGCTCTATCTGCCCCAAGGCAGCAATGATTACGTGGAAAAAAAGTCGGGCCGTCTCTATCCCCGGGAATCCCAGGATTATAACAACCGGCATTTCAATTTCCGCGTAAACCTGCCGCCGAAAGCCCGGGAGGTCTGTTATCTGCGGGTGATGAGCAAGGATTCCCTTCCAGTCCCCCTGGAGCTCTGGAGCCATAGCAGCTTCATCCGTGAGGACCGGAGCGACCAGTTCCTTATGGGATGCTATTACGGGATCATCCTGATCATCATCCTCTACAACCTCTTTATCATGCTCACGATCCGGGACATCAATTATCTCTATTATCTCCTCTGCCTGATCAGCATGCACCTGCTCTTCCAGATGGGCATCAACGGATTGAGCAGGCAATTATTCGGGACAGACTCGATCTGGTGGTCCCGGGAATCCATTGCCTTTTTTTTCAGTCTCGGATGCCTCTTTCTCATAAAGTTCAGCCAGAATTTTCTCAATACCCGTAAGACCAACCCCCGACTGCATCTGGTTCTTACAATTGTCATGGGATGGGCCGGTCTGGAGGCGCTCATTTCCCTGTTTCTCGATTATCACTGGGCCATACAGTCCGCCGTTCTGATGGGCCAATTCTGCGGTGCCACGGTATGGTTCTCGGGTTTCATCAGTCTGATCAAGGGCAACCGGGCGGCGCGCTTTTTCCTGCTGGCCTGGACCTCCCTCATCTTCAGTGGCATTCTCTACTCCCTCAAGGTCTGGGGTCTGATCCCCAGCAACATCGTCACGGAGTACGCCTGGCAGGTCGGTTCGGTGATCCAGGCCGTTCTCCTGGGGATTGCCCTGGGAGACAACATCAACATCCTTCGAAGGGATATGTTCAACGCCCAGACCGCGGCCCTGGAAAAGGAGAAGGCGGCCCGGGAGGCCCAGGAGCGTTTCAGTGAAACGCTGGAAAAACTCGTTGAGGAGCGGACCAACGATCTCAATGTGGCTCTTCAGGAGCTTCGCAACCGGGAGCGCCGGATACAGAACGAACTCGACCTGGCATCGGACATTCAACAGGGCATCCTTCCCCCCACCCCCCTCAGCTTCAACGGGATCAACATCGTGGCTCATTACAACTCCTTCGAGAAAATCGGCGGCGATTTCTACGATATCTTCCCCATGAAGGGGGGACATCTCTGTGTGCTTCTCGCCGATGCGTCGGGCCACGGAATCCCGGCGGCCTTCGTTACGGCCCTGGCCAAAATCAGTTTTTCCGAAGCCACCCAGCAGTATCTTTTCCCCCGGGACATACTGAAACAGGCCAACGAGCAGCTCATCAAGGTGGTCAAGACCCAGGAGTACCTGACGGTCTTTCTGGTCGTCATCAGCCCCTCATACGAGGTCTTCTATTCCAACGCCTCGCATCAACGGGCCTTCGTTCTCAGAAAGCGGAGCGGTGATGTGGAGGAGTGGGATACCGACGGTCTCTTTGTGGGCGCCGTGCTGGAAGCCAACGAACGCTACGAGGACAAGCAGGATTTCCTCGATTTCGGGGACCGTGTGATACTCTACACCGACGGTCTGATCGAGGCGCGCAGCAGCTCAGGCGAGGAGTTCGGCCTTTCTCGTCTCAAAGACCTTCTCAGGGAAACCGGCGGTCTCCCCATAGAACAGGCACGGGAGTCCATCGTCGAGGGATGGCGCGGGTTTATCAGTGAATCCAATCTCCGGGACGACGTCTCCTTCCTCCTTCTGGAAGTGGACCCCTCTTACCGGGAGCTGCTGGAATACAAGAATCGGGGTCTCGAGGAACTGTTTCAAAACCACATCGACGAGGCCATAAGAAATCTTTCGGAAGCCCTCAAGATCGACAACCGGGACGCCAAGGTCCATCACCTGCTGGGGAAATGCTATTTCCGGGAAAAGAACTACGGGGAATCCATCGAACACATCAACGCCTACCTGGCCCAGAACCAGGAGGATGCGGACGCCTGGCACATGCTGGCCGCCTGCCAGTTCAACATCAGGGACTTCAGCGCCGCGCTTACCTCGGCACAAAAGGCCTGCTCCATAAGGCAGAACTTCAACAAGGCGCTGCTCATCTGGGGGCTGTCATTGAAAAAGCTGGACCGTTTTCAAGAATCGAAATCCATATGGGCACAGATACTCCGGACAGAACCGGACAACAGCGTGGCCGCCGCAGAGATGCTGATGCTGGAACAGCACAAACCGGCAGGGGACAATCCCGAAAACACCACAAAAGGGAATGGGATTCAGTAGAGCTTATATCCCTTTCGAGCCGTAAGGACACCCTCCCGCTTTATTTTATCCGGGATATCCACCATGGCCCGTTTGGCGGTGAAGCCGCTGAACTCCAGGGAGAGCTTAAGGCGCAGCATATCCCCGCTCATCTCCAGTATGGTAAAATGCCCCTGAGCCTTTTCCGTCTCAATGCTTCCCACCTGGCCGCCCCGGGCGTACCAGATCTCCACGCCCTCTTCCCCGGCGGAATACTCCTTACCGGTCGTCAGGCTTTTAGGCAGGGTGATGTTGAAGTTTTCGAAAATATACTCCGTACGGAAGTACAGGGAGCTCTGAAAATAACTCTTGATCTCCCGCCCCTTTTCGGTCTCGGCGAGGGTTGCTCCGAACTGGTCGAAGGTGGGACTGGTTACGTACTCAAAACCGACGTGATTGTGTCCGGAACCGCATGAGAACAAAAGAAGTAAAACCGCGGCAAGGCCCAGCAGGTGCGAAATCCTACCGCTTCTGTGTTTAACGACGCTACTTGATGATCTTGTTTTCAACCTTTACCTCCCAGAGGACGATGTCAGGCAGTTTCAGATTCAGGGAATCCAGGAATTCCCCAACCTTGTTCCTGTCGAGCAGCGTGGGGTCGCTCTCCAAGCGGAACTTGGAGGAAGTCACATAACTGTTCAGCTTCTCGAAGAGGCGGTTTTTCAGCAGGTTCTGCCACTCCAGAGATCCCCGCTTCTCGAAGTAATCATAGAAGGCGAACTTGTCCTTGAAAGTCGGGAGTTCCACCTGATCGATTTTCCATTTAGGAAGAGTCACATGGGCCCCGGCGGAAACGGTTTCCCGGGATTTGGTTATGGTATCCCGAATGGCGTTGACGAGAAAATTCCGCACGCCGGATTCGTTTTCCAGGAAGAAGACCAGCTCCTCCATATTGTTGAACTCCGGCGCCTTCACGAATTTTTCTATGTACTGATCCTTGGTCATGTTCTGTTCCCGGGCGCGGTCACCGGTGCCGTCGCCGTCCAGGATGTCCCGAATCACCAGGGAATATTCCCGCCGGAACTGGAAGGTGTTGCTGGAGGGATTGCGCGCCAGCATCCCCAGCGCATTCACGGCATCCATCAGCGAGTCGATGGAGGGGTTCTCATAACCCCCGCTGTCCAGGATCTTCTTCTCCACGCCCAGGACCACCTTTTTATAGTCCTCCCTTGCCTCGATGTCCTTCAGCAGGTCCGCCAGAACCCCCTCGTATCGATACACATCACCCTCCTTTTCCAAAACCTTGAGGAGCACCAGACCCGCCCAGAGCCGGGCCGGATTGAGATAGTTGGTGATGCGGAAGGGATCCTGAAAGTACCTGGCGTCAAAGTCGGGATGATTGAAGCAATGCAGAGGGTGGCTCTTTTCCTCGATGAGGGCGTGATAGTCCGCCGCCGAATCCTTCAGCGAATTGATCTTGAAGATAGGATACCCCAGCAGTATGCCGATGGAGATGATTTCATAGGGTTTGCAGAGATTGGGTACCTCGAAGGTCTCCACGCTGATGTTGGGCTGGGCCAACTCGCGTTTCTTGTAATGGTCCATGCGCTCGGGAAGATCGTTGACGGCACCCTCCCCGGGATCATCGCCCCCCTCGTAGGTGTCGATGGGGAAGTTCGTGACGGTCCGGTAATACTCCATCGACTCAAGACCAGTGGGATCGATGTATATGTAGGGACGGGAATAGCCGTCCAGTTTTTCCAGGAGCTTCTTGAGGGGGATTTTTTTCTCGTCAAGCATCTGCTTGATGGAGATGTTCTCGAAGTTAAAACCCTCGAAGCGGGAGTGAATGATCTTGAAGATTTTCTTCCTTATCTTCTCTATGTTGATCTTGAGTATGCTCGCCTCGCTGAGGTTGTAGCCGTCCTCCATCGTGGCGCCCTCTGTTCCGTACAGGACCTGTTTGATCTCCTCCAGGGACTTCTCCAGGAGATTCCCGTACTGGCTCTGAATAAGCTCCTTCACTTCAGCACCGGACATTTCCAGCACCGATAAGCCCTCGGTGGCGATCAGGTAAGTCTCGATGAACTGTTCCTTGTCGTCCTCACGGTCCATCTGCACGAAATCAATATCGTTGCAGAGATCCTCGATGGAAAGCCGCGAGTAGAAGTAGCGCTCCAGGAACGTATCGATCTCCCCCGCGTTGATGAGATAGAAATAGAGCGGGTTCTTCTTCTCCAGGAGGTCGAACTTGTCCTTCTCGATGTCCTCCTTCATCTGATTTAACAGGGCCACCACCTTGTCCTTGAGTATGTTAACCTCGATGTTCTTCAGATTGAAGAGAAGCGCCTTGAAATCCCGGACGAAGGATTCCGCCGAGGTGAGCATGGCCTCGAAGGTGAGCTGGCTGAAGTTGAACTGGGCCATCTCGATGAGGGCCTGGGGCAGGGAAGTGTCGGAGAGCCCACCGGACTCCACCATCTCCACGAGCTTTTCCATCTCCTCCGTTGAGTAGCGGGCCAGCGCCACGCGCTCTTTGTAGTATTTCTTCTGATAGAGTTCCAGCTTTTCAAGGAGCAGGTTGATGACAGCTTCCGCGAAGAGGAACCCCTTCTGAGGATCTTTAATGAACTTGTGAATCTCCGCCGTCAAAACGGAGCGCATCTTTTCCAGCTCCAGCTGATAGCGCTTCTCCATGCGGGTGAGGAGATTGCGCTTGATCTTCTCCAGTTCCTCCTTGCCGTAGTCCCGGAGTATGCTCTCCATGACCATCACGACGCCCCGGGGATCCCCCTTCTGAACGGCCCCCTCAATCTTTTTCTGATAGGAACGGAATTCCGTATCGGTGTCCATCTTGTAATCCGGGTACATGCGCTCGAAGATGAGCCGGCAGTTGAGCCTCAGGGCTCGGACCAGGCCCCGGTTCAGGTCGCCCATGGTCTCCAGGAGGAGGCGGGATTCCACGTTCTTTAGGAACGCAGCGGTCATCTTCACCGCGGTGATCTTGTAGCCCATCTCCTTGAGCCGGGGAACCGGATAGATGACGCGGGAGATCCCGAAGGAGTTATAGGCGGCCTTGCGGCGAGAATTTTCGCTCTTGGGCAGATAGATGGAGGCGCGGGTGGAATCGTTGACCATACGCTCCTCGATGGCTCCCCCAACGGTGGAGGCGACAAAAGTGGAGATGAACTGTCCAGTCAATTCCTGAACCTGATCCCGTCCCTGCAGGGAGTTGCCGGCCATGTTTTCCACGTCCAGCAGATAGAGCATGCCGTCGTCAAAGACGCGGTCCGGCACCTCCACCTCCCTCCCCGAAGGATATCGGGCCCGGAAGCTGTTGCCGCTCATGAAGTAATCGATCTCCTTCAGGGCCGCGTAGGCATTGGCCCTGGCGTTTCGGTTGTAAACCACCCGCTTGAAGGCCGAGGGGAGGACCAGGATGCCATAGATCCGGGGTGCCGGCCAGTAATCCTTGAAGATGTCCCTGACCGTGGCAGCCAGGTCCAGGATCATTCCGTTGCCCGTACCCCCCACTATGGAGCAGGTGATAAAGATGGAGATCTGCCCCTTGCGCTTGAAGTGCCGCACCCGGAAGCTGAAGGGACGGTTCTCGAAACGGGAACCGCTGATCTCGAAATAGTGCCCCTTCTCATCGGAGGGGAAATTATCAATGGCCACCTTCCCCGTAATATGGGGACAGAGCAGCGCCCTGGTCGGCTGATCGGGTTCCAATGCCACGATGGCATGATCCTGCGGGATCTTTTCCGAAAAATAATACCGGTCCACCCCCCTCCTGGCGGTAAACTGTATCACCTCATCCTTCTTGTCCTGCTCCTCCTTGATGTCCAGGAGCTGGAAATACTTCGGATCGTCCGAAAGGGTGGAAAGCCGGTCGCGCTCCTTGATCAGGGCGTCCCGTATGCGCGCCTCGTTGTCGAAATAGGCCAGGCGGCCCAGGGGGCGCGTCTGATTGGCGCCCTGTCCGGCACGGGTGGAAACATCGTAGACATCGGGATTGGGAAGCCAGTCGAAGCAGGGATCGTTCTTGTATTTGTCCCGAAGGTAATCCAGGGAAAGGTCCGGAGGTGTGGGGGAGGAGATATAGAGCATCCTCTTTTCCTCCTGAAAGAACTGGTCGGAGGGAAACCGGTAGAATCCCCCCTTGCCCTCAATGCTCGTCTCGATGTCGGTGGTGTCGATGCCCACCCAGCGCATGTACCGGTAGGCCTCCGAGGGCATGCTGGATTCGATCCATTTCTTGGCGGCCAGCACTCCTTTCATACCGGAACCGCCCACACCGATAATGATGGATTTCCTTACGGTGGGTTTGTCATCCTTGATGACCCTCTGTATGGAACCGTGGAGATCGTCCTTGCCCATGGGATTACCCCGTCGTGAACGGATCGATCATCGGGTAGAGACCGTCGTCCGTGGGTGCCCCCGTATCGTATCCGGGATAGATTTTATACAGCCGAATGAGAAAGTTCTTCTCCACCTTGGGAATGTTGGCCTTGGTCTTCACCTCATAGTCCTGTGTAAAGAGATGGAACTCGAAGTAGCCCCGGGTGAACTTGCCGTCCTGGTTGAGCCGGTCGCCCACCCGGAACCTGACCGGGTTTTTGGGCTCCAGGGAAGGGAAGGTGGGATCCCCCGCCTCGTCCGGCTGCCGCCTTACATAAATTCTCTCGCGGGATCCCATCTCCCTGAAACCCTCCAGGCCGGGATAGTAGATGAGGGTCTTGCCGTCCCGCCGCAGGTCCAGCTGATATTCTTCCACGATGATGTCCGGCATCTCATAAATGTCCCTGTCCCTCTGCCCCTCGATGATGCGGATGAAAACGCTGAGATGATTGTCCATGATTTCAGTGGAGAAGGTCTTGATGTTACCCTCCGTCTGGCCGATGGTGATGAGTTTTTCCAGAACGTGCTCCTGGGCCAGGGAAAACTTGAAGATCAGCCCGGGATCGGGGAGTTCCTTGGGTGTGACCTTCCCCTGCACGGCAGGGCGGGCAGGCGTGGGTGCCGCTGCGGGTTTTTCCTCCGCAGGCATCGCCTTGCTCTTACCCGGCATGATTTTCTTTCGTATGGCGTGAAATCCCGTACTCAGCTTCCGCTGAAGCACCACGACGATAATCAGAAGAACGATGACAAAGATCAGCGCGAAAACCAGGTACTGATAGAAATCGATTTTCTTCTCCAGTTCGTAAATTCTGGGATCTATGTGCGTCATCTGGAAAAAACGGTGTAACAGCTGAATCATATCCGCCACTCCTCTTTATATTGGACCGTCACGAAAACCGGAAGCCTTTCTGATTTCATTTCAGAGCTGTAGGGCCCGGACGAAAGTATCCGTGGACCCGAAATAGGCTATACCGTCCACGATGACCGGTTCCCCGTTGACGTTTCCGTCCGTTGAAAACTTAAAGATCATTTTGCCCGTCCTGACATCCAGCCCGTAAAAGTGATTGTCTTCTGCCCCGAAGCATATCGTATTTCCCTCGACAAGCGCCTGGGTGCGGATCTTCGCCCCGGTTTTATGAGCCCAGACCTGCTTGCCCGCATGATTGAGACAATAGAAGTTCCCATTGTCCGCACCGAAGAAAAAATATTCCTCGTTACCCATCAAATGGGAGATAATACCGCTGTATACCGGTGCCTTTACGATAAAGACCCAGCGTACGGCCCCGCTCTCCCGGTGAAGGGAAAAGACGCACCCGTCGATGGACGCGGCAGTGACCGAATCCCCCTTCTGGTATATGCAGGGTTTCACCCGGACAGCTTCATTGGCGGGATAGTCCCAGATCATGTCCACCTTGCTCCCGCCGTAATTGAGGGCGTAGAGATGCCGGTCCTCGGTACCTACATAGATAACACCGGAACTGAGCGCGGGGCTGGAGACCGTTCCGCTGAGGGCGTACTGCCAGAGAATCTTCCCGATGGCCTTGTTGGACTCATCCTGATAGTAGGCTTCGTAGGCATTGAGCCCCTTGAGGGCCGCCACGATGAGGATCTTCCCAGTGGCGATGGGCTCAGTGAGAATACCGCTGCCCGCCGCACCCTGCCAGAGCACCTCCGGCTTGAGCGGAGCCCCACCCTCGCGGTGAGCCGCTAATCCCAGCCGAACAGCGTAGATGTTGCCTTCCCGCGTGGTGCAGTAGAGCACGTCCCCGGCAATGGCCGGCCTTCGTATGATGGAACCCGTAAGCTTGAACTGAACCACCGGTTTCAGCCCGTCTGCTTCGGATCTCAGCACATGCACCTCTCCCGTCTTGTTGGCAGCGGCCACCAGGGTCAGCCCTTCAGGGGTCTGCACCCGAACCAGCCCCGCCACGATGGGAGCCTTTGTTTTAAAACTGCCGATCTCCCTGCCGCTGCCTTCCCGCGGCTCTTCAGAAGAGTCCCCCGATTCCAGGTCGCTCAGGGTGTTCGAACTGGAATCCAGGCTTCTCAGTGAAAAGCTCTCATTGACCGCCAAATCCTTCTTGGGATCGAAGGGCTTGAGGGGTTTGACATGTTTATTCGGGCTCATCAGGCTATCCGTACCGGTATCAAGTTTCCTTTTTATACTATGTTCCATCTCAGCCGTCAAGCTGAAAATCCCGAAGACGGAAAAAGGCACCCTGTTCGGAGGAAGTGCCTCTGCCCCTTGATGCCGCTTCTTTTTCATTGACCCCGGGAAGGGGATGTGGTATCTCTTGACAGGGGGGATCCATTTTCCCTTATCGCGTGGTGGACCATGATTATAGATTTTCACACTCATATTTTTCCCGGTGATGTGCGGCGGCAGGAGGTCTTCCGCTCGGACCCGGCCTTTCAAGGCCTCTACGGAAGCGAGAAGGCCCGCCTTTCGGATCACGGGGGACTGCTTTCCCTCATGGACCGGGAGGGGGTGGACCGTTCCGTCTGCATGGGTTTCCCCTGGCAGGAGGAGGAGGCCTGCGAGCTTCACAACGGCTACCTGCTGCGGGCCCGTGAAGAAACCGGAGGGCGACTCATCCCCTTCGGAAGCGTCCCCCGGACGAGGGGAGCCCCCCTGAGACGATGGATCGAGGGGATGAAACAGCAGGGATTCTCCGGGATCGGCGAGATGGCCTTCTACGACGGGGGTCTCGACAGAAGAAGCGCCCTCTTCCTGGAAGAGGTCCTGCTCATTGCCGGCGGGCAGAAACTGCCGATCTGCCTCCATGTCAACGAGCCGGTGGGGCATCCCTACCCCGGCAAGTACGAACCCTCCCTGGGAGCGCTCTACGAAATCATCACCCGGGCGCCCGAAACCACTATCATCCTCTCCCACTGGGGCGGGGGACTTCCCTTCTACGAACTCATGCCGGAGGTAAAGCGCAATTTCGGGAATGTCTGCTACGACACGGCGGCCTCCCCCTATCTCTACGGCGACGGGATTTACGGGATAGCCGGTCAAATAATTTCCTTTCAGAGGATTCTTTTCGGAAGCGACGCCCCCCTCCTGAAGCCAGGCCGGTATATCGAGTCCATTCGTGCCGCTTTTCCCGTCCCTGAGGAACAGGAGGCCGTACTCGGGGGCAACGCCCTTCGATTGCTGGGCCTATAAACCATCCCGGCGAAAGGAGATGCGAAGCACAGCACCTCAGGGGGATTTTATCTCCCCAGGCTGATACCGATCGCCTCAGCGCATTGAATGAGCTGCGAATCGGCAGGCACTGTGCGGACCTTCCCAGCCAGCTCTTCCAGGGGCACCAGTACGATGTCCGGAGTACGGAGGGCCACCATGGTCCCGAATTTTCCTTCCGCCGCGGCGCGCACCGCGTGACTGCCCAGACGTGTCCCCAGCACCCGGTCGAAGGCACAGGGCGAACCGCCGCGCTGTATATGCCCTAAAACGGTGCATCGCACCTCCAGGTCTATACGTTTCTTGATCTCCTCAGCCAGGTAGGCCCCCACTCCGCCAAGCTGGGGTACTCCCTGCAGACGGGTGGTAGCGGAGGCCTGGGTAATCACATCCCCCCCCTCCTCCTTGGCCCCCTCGGCCACCATGATGATGCTGAAGGGACTGCCCCCCTGGGCTCGGAACTTGATCTTCTCCACCACCCGGTCGATGTTGTAGGGCACCTCGGGGATGAGTATGATATGCGCCCCTCCGGCGATCCCCGATTCCAGGGCGATCCATCCCGCCGTGCGGCCCATCACCTCCAGGATCATAACCCGCTGATGGCTCCGGCCCGTGGTGTGCAGGCGGTCCATCGCGTCGCAGGCCACTTCCACGGCGGTCTGGAATCCGAAAGTGTAATCCGTCTTGTCCAGATCATTGTCGATGGTCTTGGGGATGCCGATGACCCGGGCGCCCTTTTTATGGAACCGGTATCCGATCTCCAGAGTCCCCTCCCCGCCGACCACGAACAGGCAGTCCAGTTTAAGCTTGTTGTAGATCTCCAGGGCCCTGTCTGAGTAATCGCTGACTGTGATGGAACCGTCGGGCTGCAGTTCCCGGTATTCGAAGGGGTTCCCTTTATTAGTGGTGCCCAGTACGGTTCCCCCCAGGGTAAGGATGTCCCTGGTGGAGCGCACCGTAAGCTCCTGGGTATGGCCGTTGATGAGTCCCTCAAACCCCCCCTCGATCCCCACAACCTCGGCTTTATGCCCGATGACCGCCGCGCGGGTCACGCCGCGGATCACCGCGTTGAGCCCTGAGCAGTCGCCACCGCCCGTTAGAATACCGACCCTTTTTAGCGCCATATCACCCCTCCCTTTTTTTATATTAATCAGCCATACTTCTCTTGTAACACTCCGAACGGAAAGAGTCAAGGATTGCTGTGCTGAAAAAAATCTCAGTTGGATCAACGCCCGCTCTTCAGGGATATGTCTGCATCCTTTCTCATGGTAACAGGATAATGGCGACGCCTTCTATCGCACACATTTTTTAAAAAAGCCCCGGATATCGCTCTCCTCTCAGGGCGGCATCACCGGAACGGATATTTCCCAGGTATGCTGAGCAAGGCCCCCATCACTGTTATGCGAGAATAGATGAAAATTACCGAACTGCCCCTGGATAAGCCGCTATCAGGCAGAGGTGAGACTTTTTCAGGTAATTACAGACAGAAAGCCCCTTTGACGTTTCCGCCAAGGGGCTTCTTATCGAAACGGGAAAGAGCAACCCTCTACTTCTTTAAATCCTCTTTTATCTTCGTATTCTTCAAACGGATGATACCGAGCTGTTCTTTGAGCTTCTCATCCGTTTTGGCCCTTTCCTCGAATTTCAGATACTGGTCCAGACTGTAGCCGTATTTTTTCGCGATGGCCTCCTTGGACTGCGATGACAGGTCGGTGCGAATTACCTCATTCTCCATTTTCAGGAAATCATCCGGCGTGATGTCCCTGGAAGACGGTTTGCAGGACAGGGCAATGACAGCAGCCAGTACGGCGAACAAGATGGTTTTCAAATAATTCATACGTCCCCTCCCTTGAATTTCCTTTATGATATCTCTTGAAACCAATTCAGGACTGCCTTGCGGATACATATTTCTACAGCCTGCGAAGCAGGCCGTCAAGAAGAATTTCTAACGCGACACGGATTGGAAAACATCCTCCATCTTGTTTTTAAAAAATCCGTATCGTCCCCGCATCGTCTCCCCCGAGAGTATGATCACCTTCGACCCCCTCGGAAAGACATAGGATTCCAAAACGGTTCTGTGATCATCGCCGGCAATGCTCCAGAAGTATTCCAGATCGTCCTTTTTGCCCCATTTCTCCTTGATGATCTTCTTCCCCATCCGTTTCAGCCAGATCTCGCAGATGCCCCTGGCATCCTTTCCGTCCGGGGAATAGACGGCAACCTGTATCATGGCTTTGCCGTCGGGTGTCATGAACTGCCGAGTGATCCCCTTTTCCCGGTCCCGCTGACTGACCCGCTTCTCTCTCCACCCGGCAGGAAGGTCAAAGCGCAGCCCTTCCTCCATAATCCTCATTGTTTCGCCCGGGCTTCCCTCCTTCCTGCCGCTCCCCTTCCTCCAGATGTTCTTATGATAATGCAGCGTCAGTCGGGTAACGGCCTTTTTGTCTACCATTTCAAAATTCTTTTCATCCATTTTCCATTGAGAGACATCCACCGAAAGCCTTTTTTCGATCTTCCGATTCAACTCCCTCACCTCGTCCCTGGAGGGATAATTGCTGAGGGCCAGATGGTTTTTCCTGTAGAACTCAACGAGATAAAAGATGCGGGACAGAGCCAAGCTGATCTTCCCTGCCGCAAACTTTCGTGTTTTGTACTCCCGCTGTATCCGCTTCCTGTCGAATCCGGGAACCAGCGAAAGAAGGCTTTTCTCCCGAAGGGTCTTCTCCATCTCCAGCGATACATCCCCTTTTTCCGCCTGTTTATTGAGACCGTTGAAAACAATCAGGTAACCCGCGAAGGCCTCCTCAGCGTAATTCATACTTTCGTGAAGCTTTTCATAATCCCTCAGACCGGAGAGCAGGATTTCCAGCTCGTACTGCGCCAGACGATGCCCCGCTCTGTTATCTCTGACTTTTTTCAGCCGGGCTTCCTTGGCATTAGCCCGCTGCAAAGCCCGCGCCAGCCCGCTTATGCGCTGGCGGGATTTCTTCACCGCCACCGTCATGGCGGCCCTGGTATTCTTCATCTCCCGCACCTGATCGGGCTGGAGGAAGGGATACTCGTCCCGCTCGGCATAGGGCAATTCTAGCAGAAGGCTGTAGAGCTGAGAATTCCGCAGGGTATAGAGCGCCAGTCGGTTTTTCTTCTCCTCTCTGTCCAGATCCGCAGCTTCCAGCGTATCCCTCATGATACGCTCCAGATATTCCACCGAATGGCTGGCGGATTCCGCCATGATTCTAAAATCACCCATGACCGCGTTTCCGTCCCCTTTCCGTGTGAGGGAAACCATTCTCAGAAAAGCCATTGAACGATCCCGATAGCTTTCCGCAAGCTTGCGGCGCCCGTCCAGGAGACCCCGGGCCACCTGGATCTCCCGCTGGAAAGCGGACGGTTTCTTCATGAGTCCCTTGCCCTCGCCCTCTTTTTCGGCATTCCCCCCGGGCTTTTCATCCGTCTCCAGTCTCCGGAACATCTCCTCCGAGGGTTTCATCTGCTTCCTGATGAGATTCTGCAGACGCCGGTCTATCTCCTGGAAGTATTCCTCATTCTCTCTTCCCTGAATCCCCAGGAGTGCCTTCTTCCGTGTCTGGTCCATGGTTTTCAATAAGGGGGTGATGGGCGGTATGCGGGGTATCTCTGGAGCATCCCTTTTGTCACCCTCCCCTCCCTGGGAATCCGCCTCCTTCTGCGGGTAGGCCATACCGTATTCCTCAATTAACGCACCGAAGGTGCGGGCATCCAGGGACAGGGGGTTTTTCATAAAATGCGCCGTTTCCGCCGGACTGTATTTCATGCGGGACTCTTCCATCCAGCGCCCTATCGCGAGACATCCCTGCAACCGCATTTCCATACGGCGGCGTATCTTTTTCCAGACCGCACATCGTTCCAGCAGGGCGGAATCGCCCACCCCCTTGAGCCGATTCTTAATACGCTCCCGGCCCCTGATGGTTTTAACGCTTCCTTCCTTGTCCGTGGCCGCAGGGACTCCGCGTTCCCCCTCCGCCAGGTTCATGGCGCGAACCATCGTCATCTCGGCTGCAAGAAGGCGAAGCCTCGGCAGGGAAACCTCCTCCTGCATCAGGTACTTCGCTGTCTCGCCGTCCCCCCGGCCGAATCGCTCCTTCACCAGCCCTGCGGCTGCCAACTCCACTGATCGGGCAGCCGCCTCGACGGACTCACGGGATTCCCCTTCCGCCAGGACATGCTCCAGACAGATCGAATCCATGAGGCTCTTTGGGGAGGGAGCATCCCCCTCGCTGGATTCCCCTTTTCCCGCCGGACCGCTTTCCCCCAATTTCATCAGGCGCAGGATTTCCCTGGTTCTTTCCAGATCCCGATCCAGGGCGGCCATTAAACGAGGGTCCATATCGGTACGACCCGCCAGGACTTTCCTCTCCCTGGCCAGTTCCGCTTCCCGCTGCTTCCACCACTCAAAGCGGGACTGATTGAGACCGTAGGAGGAGACCAGAAACAGGTTCATCAGGATGATCGCGACGGCGAGCCTAAGACTTTTCATAGATTCCTCTCCTGCATCAACGGCCCGGCGGGGTGCCGGGCTCTGAGTCTTCATTTATCTTATCGATAAGAGAGGAATTTTAGATAAGCCTTTTTAGGGCAGAAGGGGTCATTCCGTTTTAAAGACGATGAGGGTCGCGTCGTTTTGGAGCTTAACCCCCTTGGTATATGCGCTGAAGTCACTGTATATTTTCCGAGTCAGCACGGCAGGGGTGTCCTCCAGGTTCAGCCGAATAATATCCTTGATCCTTCCGGGCGTGTAGCTGATGCCCTCCTCGTTTACGGCCGAGGAAACACCATCGGAATAGAGAAAGCCGACACAGCTCTTTCCCGCCTTGAAGGATTTGACTTCATAGGAAAAATTTTTCTCGATGCCGATGGGAATCCCCTTCGTGTCGAGCTCTATGAAGTTTTCCCTTTCGGGATCGTAGAAGGTGAGAGGGTTGAAGGCGGCGCTGGAATATCTCAGCTCACCCTGTGCGGGGGAATAGGTGAAATAGAGAGCCTGGGCGTATTTATCCGTAAATCGTGAGGAGGCAAGGACCCAGTTCATGGCGTTGAGCATCTTTTCCGGGGAATCGTATTTCTCGGGCTGAGTGTGGAGCACCGTGTAGAGCTGGAGGAGCAGCAGTGCGGAGTCTATACCGTGATCGGCAACATCACACATGAAAATCCCGAGTGAACGGTTCTCGAGGACGTGAGAGTCGAAATAGTCTCCTCCGTGTTCCGAGTTATTGACATAAAAGGAGCTGATGCGCATTCCGCTGATGCTTTTCAGCTCTCCGGGGATGAGTCTTTTTTTGACCCCGGTGATGACCATCTTGTCGTGCTTAACCACCTGTGTGGCCTTGACCTCTTCCAGCATAATGGAGTTCGACAGGGAGAGTTCGAACTGAATTCGGTACACCTCCAGGACGGACAGCAGGTCGGTAGAATACTGTCGCCGGTTCTTCAGCCGGCCCAGCAGAAGAAAGCCTATCATCACCTTCTCAGGGTTGAAGAAGGGGAGCAATACACGGATCTCCGCGTTCTTCAGGATATCCAGGAGCTTATCCCTATAGCCCTGAAGCCTGTCGTCTGTAAAAAAGAGGGAGATGTCAATCACCCTGCCGTATTCCCTGAGGCAGCCAACCAGGTCGCTCTCCTCACCCGCATCCTCGATTTCCATCCTCCCGCCGTAACCGTAGCTGTACCCATAGGATCGCTCATCGGCATTGAAGAGGTAGAAAGCCGCCTGGGTGACCCCGAAACGGGGTTCCAGATTCTGTATCGTCTTTTCGAAGAACAAATCCCAGTATTGTCCCTGGCCTTCGGAATCCCCCAGCTGAGTTATCTCCTTGAAAAACTCGTTGACGTTTCTCTCAAATTCAAGATATCCGCGCCGGAAGAACCTCTCGATGACGGGCCTGAAGAATCGATAGAAAAGGAAAAGATAGAGAAAGAGTATGATGGCCACAGCCACAGCCGGGACGTTCTGACCGGTTCCCTGCAGGCTGCGAGCATAGACCAGGAAATAATATGAAGGCATCGTCAAAAGCGTCAGGATCACCAGCCAGTAAGTCTTGCGAATATAGTATTGACGGAAATCCACATTCCTCTCATCCGCCACGGCGTGATTGACAAAAGCTAGAAAAATCGAGCCCGAAAGGGCAAGGGACACGTATTTATACGCATGTACGGAAAAGAGATTCGGCAGGATTATTGCCAACGTGACGAAGAAGATGACAATGATGTTGTACCCCGTAAAGAGGAAGAAAATCTGGTTAGCAAAGCTCTCATTGCGCAGATACTTGGATTTGTAGAGGAGGATACCGTCGGCCCCGAGGTAGTAGAGACCCAGGGTGGAAAAATAGACATAGGCGAGATCCCCCCATTTGTACTGAAGATAATTCTGCACCGTGACATCACCGATGACCAGATCCGTAAAAACCGTGATCCCCAGCAGGGCCGCCCCCGGAATGCCCGTGAGAAGAACGATCCAGAGAGGCGTCCCCTTTTCCCAGCGCGGAAAGATCTGGGCGAGATGGAAGGAGAGCTGAATCACCAGAAGAAGCAATCCCCAGAAACCTCGGTTGACCAGGGTGTTCCATTCCGGCGTCGGGCCGAGGATCTTGATCATCTGCATCACATAGACCAGCGATACCGCAAGACAGAGCAGGGCGAAGAGCCGGTTGACGGCGAAACGGGCCCTCTTAAACAGATTGAAGGAGCCGTAATACAGGGAGAGGACAAGACCGGTACCGGTCAGAAGGATATCGAGATAATTCAAATTCCCCTCATCAGCTTTCTTTTTGAAGGATATCAGGGTTCCCCCGGGAAGGAGAGAACGGCAGTTGACACCCCGAATATGAAAATTTTACAGTGGGCCGGAATTATTTCAAGCAAATATTGGGTATATTGCCAGCCCCCCCAGGTCTTTCGAGATAATCCCCTATGACCCGGAGGACATCTCCGGCAGCCCCATCCGCATCCCTGTTATCAATAACGGCCAAAAAGTTCCGTTTCTTGAGCGAATGCCTGTAAAGGGGATCATAGTATTTCTCCAAAAGCAGACTGATGAATTCCCTCAGATCCCCCTGAAGGAAGAGTGCTTCCATCCGAGCGGCATTGCGGGGACCCAGGCGGCCCTCCAGGGACCGGAGTATCGCTACGATCTGACCTGTCTCCCACGGCCCGCCGTAATCCCGGAGGATTATGTCCACCCGCCTCTCCCATTCGGCCTCGATGAGGAGTGCCGGGGCGGTCTGTATCAACCGAACCAGGAATAGGGGCAGGTGGCAGTTTCCGATCTTTCGCCCCTCTCCCTCCAGTACGAGGAAGGGAGCTCCCTGAAGCTCCCCCAGCCGTTTCACAACAAAGCTCTCGAACATCTTCTGGCCTCGGGGCTTCATCCCCAGGGCCCCGAAGACGGAACTGCGGTGTCCCGCCATACCCTCCAGGTCCACCGCATGGGGAAGCCTCTGGAGAATCCCTGTTTTACCCGTTCCCGTAAGTCCCTCCAGGATGAACATCGGCGGCAGGGGGGGAGGCTTCTCCAGGAAAGCGTTGACCGCCCTCCGATAGGATTTATAACCCCCCTCCAGCTGATAGAGGGAAAAGCCCAGGGACCCCAGAAGGGACACCAGGGACGCAGAGCGCATACCGCCCCGGTAACAGGTGACGACGACATCCCTGCCGGCAAGAGAGCGAATCCTGGCGACGATATCCCCCAGCCGGGCTCCCACGATCTCGCTGCCCCGGATGACGGCCTCCTCCCGGCCCACAAGCCGGTATATCTTGCCGATCTCACTGCGCTCCTGGTCATCGAAGACCGGGAGATTCAACGAGCCGGGGATGTGATCCTCCGCATATTCGCCGGGGGAGCGCACGTCCAGGTAGAGGGGGTTCTTCAGCCTCAGGCTCTCCTCGTAGGAAACGGTCTTCATATCACTGAATGTATCCCCAGGACTTTAACGTCTCCTTCATGCCGGTGGAGATACCCGTCTGTTCCAGCGTACCCATGTCTATCCAGTGATGCAGATCCACCCGGGAGGCCTTGACCGTAAGGCCCCCCGCTGTTCCTCTTGGGGGAGCTGAAGGCAAGGTCCAGGCATTCAGCACAAGGAAATCCCGTCTCTCCCGGAGGCGGACAGGGTTGCCGGGGGCCTTGAGATCGAGGAAACTCAGGCGTATCCGGTCGGGAGGCAGGAGTTTGCCGTTGTTGCGTATCTCGAAGCTCAGGGGAGCCCGATCGTTTTTCAACTCGAAGACCAGGTGCCGCCGTTCACGGTCCAGGGGAAACCTCATCACCCCTCCCCCCGGGGTTCGCTCAACCTTCAAACCTTCGGCCTTCTTCATGTCCGGGCTGTAGAGACCCGCCTCCGTCAGGGGGCTCCCGGCGGCGAGGCGCACCTCGATCCGCGAGGGGATGCGATCGGGGAAGAAGGTCAATACGGTCCGCTCTGGATGATGGATGTCCCGGGCCAGATAGAGTTCCCGGAACCTCTTCAGCAGATCACGCCGCTGCAGGAGCAGGTTGCTGCGCTCATGGGGATCGTCCTTGATATTGTAGATCTGCTCCCAGGGGATCTCCCGCTCCTCCCCTATGACGGCATACCGGCGGCTTACAAAGCGCTTTTCCTCATCATGAGTGAAGATGTATTTGTACCCGTCGTCGGTGATGACCGATTCCGCCTTGCGCCCGAAACTCCAAATCTCCCTGTCGAAGGACCCCTCCTTCATCTCCCCCCGGATCAGAGGGCGGAAACTCCTCCCCTCGAAGGCGCTCACCCTGCCGATCCCGGTCAGATCCGTCAGCGTGGGAGCGGTGTTGAGCGAGGAGAGATAGGCGGGCATCCTTTTCATCCCGGTTGCCCCGATCTCCCGCTTCAGCTTTTCCGGAAGCCGCATCATGAAGGTCATACGGGTATAGTCGTTGTACTGAAATCCCCCGTCGAATTTGGAAAGATCGTACCCCGATCCGTGATCCGTGGCCACGATGACGATGGTGTTTTCCAGAACACCCGCGTTTTCCAGGGCGAGATGGAGGTTGCGGAAGACATCGTCGGTATAGCTGAGGCATCCCATAAAGTCGGGCCTCCAGAGGGCTTCCATCGGGGAGCGCAGAAGGCCCTTTAGATAATGATGCGCCGGTGCATAAAAGGGCTTATGGGGGGTGTTGTAATGCAGATAGACGAAGAACTCCCGGTTCCGGTTTTCCCGGAGGAACTCGAAGAACCGGTGGGAAAGACCGTAGGAATCATAGGGGTTGTAGGAAAACTCGTAGGAGCGCTCAAAGCCGTAATCCACTCCCGTGGAGAGAAGATGCACGGTAAAACCGCTGTTGCCGAACTGCTGGGTGATGTAGCCCTTCCTCCGGAACACGTCAGGCAGCAAGGCGGTCCTGTCCTCCCTTATGGACTCGTAGAACATATCCAGTTCCCTGGCGGGGATGATGTTGCGGTTGATGCCATGCCGCGTCTTGAAGGGCATCTCGGAGCAGAAGAGCCCCGAGGTGGATATCCGGGTCTTGTCCCCCAGGCTGAAGAGATTGTCGAAGACAATGAACTCCTTTTCGGCCGTCTCCTTCATATAGGGGGTGAGGCCGGAGCGGTCGTTGTAAAAGCTCCAGAGGCGGGTGGCCACCCCGTCGAAGAGTATATACACCACGTTGTAGCGTCGGACCGGGGAGAGACAGAATACCCGCGGCTGGGCCAGGAAGACTGCACCCTCCCCCTCCTCCCGGGAGAACCTCACGGCAATACTGCGTCCCGTAAAGTCCGAAAGATCCACGGAGAGATCATTCCATCCCGTATCGGCCCGGGCTTTTTCGAAACCCCGGTTGTTCCAGCGCAGAGCCACATCCCCGGGACCGTAAGGGGTCTTGTACCCCTCGAGCCGATACACCTTCTTAAGAGAGGACCGGCCGGGAGAACTGATCTCCAGGGTAACGGCCCCCCCGGAGGGAGCTGCAAGAGCGGCGAACTCAAGCCGGGAGGGAACCCGGAGATACGTCGAGAAGGAGACGGCGCACCCGGGAGGGAGAATGAGCGAGGAGCGCTCGTCCACCCATATGCCGGGAAACCCGGTACCGAAACGGAAAACCCTCTCCCGCAGGGCTCCCCGGGCGAGAGAGTCCGCCTTGACGAGGAAGGAGTCTTCCATCAGTTTCCGTGCCATCTCCGAAATACGCTTCAGGGAGAAATCTCCCTCGAAACGCGCCTCGCCCAAACGATCCAGGAGGGAATAGGCTACGATCTCCGACACATGTTCCAGCGAGCTCATCAGGGCCTCGCGCCGGGTCATCTCATAATCGTCCGGGAAAAAGAAGAGCGCCCAGGCCGCGTAAAGGTGAACCGCCGCCGAGAAGAGGATCGCTCCGGCATAGAAAAGGATTTTTTTCAATGATATCATCCTCATCACACCGCCCCCTAAAACATCGGATCTGAAAAGGCGGGATACAGAAACCCGTCCTTCAGGATAAAGTTTCCGGCCCCCTTCTCATCCACGAATCGCAGGAACTTCTTTTTCATCCCTTCCAGCACATCCCGCCGGCTTGCGGAAAGGTCCTTCTGATTGAGGGGATCGTTCAGGTAATCGTAGAGCTCGTAACGGGCCCCGCCGGGAAGAGGCAGATAGATCAGCTTATAGCGCCCGGAGTAAATGGCCCGGTATTTGGAGGCATTGATGATGTTTTGATAATTCTGCCTGATCACTCCCTCCCTTCGATAGTGCATGTCCACGTCGGAGATTCCGGAAATATCCGGGTAGTCTATGCGGTTGTGCTGGAAGAAGAGCTTGGATTCCTTGTTGTTGTCGAACCAGATGCCCGTTTCGCAGTAGGCCTCCACATCCGGCACGGCGCTTCCGGGGGCCCTGAGGGCGGGCAGGAGCGACCGGCCCTGGAAGGAAGCGGGAATCGGTAGGCCCGCCAGATCGAAAAGGGTGGGCATGATGTCCACGCTGCTGGAGGTCTTCGTGAAGGTCTTCCTCAGATCCTCCTTAAGACGCCCGGAACGGAGGAGAAAGGGGACTTCCAGGGCAAAAGGTCCCCGCAGATGCTCCCCGTGGCCCATCCCCAGATCCGCCTCGTAGAAGTTCTCGCCGTGATCGGAGGTAAAAAGGACGATGGTGTTTTCCAGGAGTCCCTTCTTCTCCAGATAGCCCAGGAGACGGCCCATCTCGCCGTCCAGGAGGCTGAGACAGTTGTCGTACAACGCCGCGACCTGTTCCTCGTCCTCCCTCGTATCGCCCCTGACCGGCCCCTTCATGTTGTCCATCTTGAGCACCACCTGCTTGTAGTACCTGTAGGGACCGTCATAACCCGGCCGGGTATACTTCTTATAATAGGGATACGGCGCCGCATAGGGGAAATGGGTGATGGAGTAAAAGACCGTCAGGAAGAAGGGATTGCCCCGTGCCGCCTCAATCTCCCGGATGGTATCGCCGGTCACGTCCTGGGAGCGGGTGTACTTGGCCAGGCCCCGCATCTCCGGAAAGAGCAGCGTCCCCAGATCGTTGGTTAAGAAGGGAAGCAGGAAGGCCTGCTTCTCCAGGAGGATCTGCCGGATCAGCACGTCGAAGTTGAAATCCGGCGTGAGGATCTTCTGGAAGCCCAGGTCGATGCGTGGGAAGATGTCGCCGGCATAGTCGGAGATTACCGCGGTCCGGTACCCCCTCCCGGCAAGGATCTTTACTGCCGAGTCGAAGGTAACGTTTCTCTCCCGGGTGCGGGGGAACATGTGCCGGATCTCATGGGTCAGGGGATACTGCGATGTGAGCACGCTCACCCACGCCGGGAAGGTGCGAGGCAGGGCCGTGATCATCCCCCTCACCTGGAGGGAATCCCGGAAGAAGGCGTCCAGCCGGGGCGTGGTATTTCTCCGATAACCGTTGAGGCTCAGATGATCGGGGCGCACAGCATCGGATGAGAGGATCAGGATGCTGGGGGTCCGCGCCTCCCGGTTATAGAGGATGTATTTCTGTTCATAGAGAAAGGCAAAGAGGAGAAAGGCAAGGGCCAGAATCGCCCCAGCCCTGAGGCCCCCCTTGAAATACCGTCCCTGCCGCATTTGCATCCAGAGATCGCTCCCTTTCCTCCAGGGCAGGGAGAGCAGGGCAAGAAGAGCCGCTGTTCCCAGAATCCCGTAAAAGGGCAGAGCAAAGGCCAGTGGGGACAGATGATCGGTGAGATAGACCTGATAGCCGGCCAGAGCCTTCCCGTGCACGGAAAAATTTTCGATGTAGACCTGCGGGTTCAGAATCAGCTTGTAGGAGAAGCCCAGAAACACAGTAAGGCAGAGGAGCATCCCCTGAACCGCCAGGAGCACCCCCTCCCGGCGGAGGAGACCGAATCGGTTTCTAAGAGACTCCAGAGCCCCTCGAAAAAGGGCGCTGAGCAATCCCCCCGCGAGGAGATAGACCATCACGATCTTTCCCAGCTGCCAGAGGATGACAGGCCAAAAGGCACGCAGTATGGCCATGGCCACCTCCTCATTGGTGTTCCCCATGTAGGACAAGGTAAAATTGAGGACATTCCCCGCTATGAAGAGCAGAAAAAAGAAGACGAAGCCCGGCAGATAATACCTTTTGAGAGTTTTAAAACGGCTCCATGCTTTCTTAATGATGGTCGTGATGTATTTGATCATGGTTTTTTCTTTCGTTATTAGGACTTAGTATCAGCATCCGGTTACACGGGATTGTCCCAGGCGGTCTCAGGTCAGCCTGAAAAGGGGTCAGAGCACCCCGGGTGCGGGCATGAGGTTCGCCACCCTTCCCTCCCGGAGGTACCCCTTTACGGACGCCATCACCACCTCCATATACACCTTCATGGGCTCTGTGAAGAGGAGGGGATGAAAATCGCTCCGGGACAGGCAACGGCGCAGGCACTTCTCCCCGTCAAAGCCCGCAGCCTCAAAGGTGATATCCCCCTCCAGGAGGCGTTCCAGGCTCTCCAGGGGGACGGCAAAGATACCGTCCACTTCTCCGTCATTAAACCGGTACTCCTCCAGGGGCTGTTCACAGAAATAGAGATAGACCCGCTGAAATTCCCGGTGGAACATATTCTCGTCCTGCTCCTCATAGCGGTACACGCCAAGGTCCACCAGGTCCTCGTCCGGCGGGGATATGCCGATCTCCTCAAAGGCCTCTTTTTGAATCTTACCGGTCACCTTCCCGAAGGGGACATGTCCCCCCACGGTTATGTCCAGGCAATTGGGATAATTCTCCTTGTGGCCGGCCCGGTGCTGAAAGAGCACCTCGGTCCCCCCGGGAGAGCAGCGGATCACCCAGAGATGAACCCCTTCATGGGCTATCCCCTCCCTGTGAGCCCGGCTCCGGGGAACGGGTTTGCCTGTGGGACAGGCCTTCTGCCAGTCCCATTCCTCGAGCATCTCCTCGCCGATTTCATTCCCCGTCATATCTCCCCTCTTCGTTTATCTGCACCCGTTTATGGCTCCCCCATCCCTTCCTGCCGGAAGTGACGGTATCTCCCGACGTAATAAAGAAATCACATCATAGCAGTCATTTCATTAATTCAAGGATTTTTTCCCTTATATCATGGCAATCCCCTTTATGTCCTTCGTATTTCCGTTCCTTGCATCAGTGTATGCTCCGGTTAACCGTCTGTTTTCCATAATATTTTCTGGATTTTTTATCAAAGCGACATTATCCTTAAATGTGACGAAATTTTAACAAAAAGATCCCTTTTGCAGGCACAATGCGGATAGACCTAATACATTTTTACATGAAGCGATGGTTTCTTGTTCTTTTGGCGATCTGTGCTGTCCTCGGACTTGCCTGCTCGGGCACAAGGGGGGGCGAGGATCCCCTCTATAAAAGCTTTTCGGTGATCGATTTCTCCAGGAACTACCGAACTGATCCCGCAGCATGGTACGTGATCAATGCCAGAAAAATGGCGGAATCCCCGCATGCCCTTATCTACGTGGACAAGAACCAGCCGCAGATCACGGAATCCGCAGCAGCGGCCCTGGCTTTGGAATTTGAAAGCGTCATCTATCCTACGGTCACTCAGTATTTTGCTTCGCCCTTCGACGCCGACGGAAACGGGAAGACGGTGATCCTGGTATACGACATCAAAGACCCTTCTTCCGGGGGCAGCATAGGGGGATACTTTTTCAGCTATGACATGTATAGCCGGAAAAGCGTGGAACAATTGAACAAGGATTACGGCACGGCCTTCCGCTCCAACGAGAGCGACATGGTCTACCTGGACTGCAATCCCCAGACGAGTTTCGACGCCCAGAAGAAGACCCTGGCCCACGAATTTCAGCATCTGGTCAACTACTCCTATTACCTGCAGAACAAGACGGCGGACAATCCCACCTGCACATGGATAGACGAGGGTCTTGCGGAAGCGGCCAATCATCTCTGTTACGGGGCCATTACCGCCCGGGTCAGCTATTACAACCTCTTCAACGCATCGGGGGATATCAATCAGAGCCCTCTCTTTTACTGGAACGCCGCCAATCCCCTGCCCAACTATTCCAAATCCTATCTCTTCTTCCAGTACATGAAGGCCCAGTCCTCCCTGGGGAACGATCTTTTCAAGGAAATTCTGAGGAGCACTTACGGGGATTACCGGGCGGTGTCAGACGCCATGGCCCTGGACGGAACTCTCAGTTCCTGGAGTTTCGATCAGATCCTCCTCCGCTGGTATGCCGTCAACAACGGGGTTTCAAACGGCACCATCTATTCCTATAAAGGGGTTCTGGGGGCTTCGGTTCCCGGAGCCAAATACTACACTGGGACAAACCCGACGTTGGGCAGCGGAGCGGGGGTGGTCAAGAGCAGTCCCGGAGCGGGGATTTCCGCCCCCTCCAGCGGTTATATCTATCTGGCGGTCAACAATGACGGGAGCAGCGAGGATTTCACCGGCACCGGGGCCCGGGACAAGCTTCTGGCGGTTTTCAAGAATAACGGAAGCAGCGGCACGGAAACGGGGGGAACCGTCCTCCCCTCATCAGGTCTGGAGCCAGAGGCCGGGACGACCCCAACCCCGGTCATTTATCCATCGGAGAAACCGATGACCGACGCCGTCTTTACCGAGGAGATGAAGGCGGACATGCACGGCCAGGAATAGCAACATCCTGCGGTTTACCGTACATCTCCCGGGGAGTCAACCCCCTCCGTGACGAAGGGACGCATTCTTCGATGAAGGGATACGATCCTCGGTTGAAGACCTGCCGGTAACAAAATTCTTTAACCTAAATTCACTTTACATGGTTGACAAATCGCTGTCACTTTGAGATATGGACTTACGATTTGTCGTTGTAATATCCCGTTCGTTTCATATACACATCTTCGCTCTTTATCTCATTTCTCTGCCGGGAACCCGGAGAAAAATAACCGAAACCTCTCCCTGACCGAACGGGCATGTTCCCGCGCTGTTTTGTGACGCAAAAATTCATCACAGGAGTGATTGTATGATAAAACACAAAAAACTGGCTCATTGGATCGACGAGATTACCGCACTGACGACTCCCGAAAACGTCCACATCTGCGACGGTTCCCGGGATGAGTACGACCGCCTTTTCAAACTGATGACCGAGGAGGGTGTGGCCAAGGCTCTCAACCCGCAGAAACTTCCCGGCTGCTATCTCTTTCGTTCGGACCCCTCCGACGTGGCGAGGGTGGAAAACCGCACCTATATCGCCTCCCGTACAAAGGAAGCCGCCGGACCGTCCAACAACTGGATAGACCCTGAAGAATTGAAGACCACCATGCGGGGCCTTTACAAGGGCTGCATGAAGGGGCGGACCCTCTACGTGATCCCTTTCAGCATGGGGCCCATCGGTTCTCCCATATCCAAAATAGGCATCGACATTACCGACTCCCCCTATGTTGTAACCAACATGCACATCATGACCCGGGTGGGCACCAAAGTCCTTGAGGCCCTGGGGGAG
>CALCJG010000074.1 GCA_937967705.1 uncultured Spirochaetia bacterium | reverse complement strand
ATACGGCGACCACCGAGATCTACACTCTTTCCCTACACGACGCTCTTCCGACCTCGGAACTGGCGGAGATCTTCTGGGGCTCCGAAAACGTTCTCATCGGCTTCCCCCTCTACGTGGACTGCGTCCCCGGAAGCCTCAAGGAGTTCCTGGAGGCCCTGGCTCCCGGCAGAAACGGCGCCTCCCGTCCCCGGCTCGGCTTCATGACGCAATGCGGCTTTCCGGAAACGGCTCATCTGCGCTACGTGGAGCGCTACCTCGTCAAGTTTACCCGGCGCATGGGCTGTCCCTATCTGGGCTCCATCCTCAAGGCAGGGGGTGAGGGACTGCATATACAGCCCCCGGTCTTCGTAGAGAAGGCCCAGAGCCGCCTCCGGGCCCTGGGAAAGATCTTCGGGGAAAAAGGGGAATTGGACGGGGGCCTTCTGGCCAAGCTGGCCTACCCCGAGCATCTCTCCCATGATCAGATCGCCGGGCTCCTCCCCTACATCAACAAGGCCCTCTGGGACGCCTGGCTGGAGGAGAACGGCGCCCTGGACAAAAGCTTCGACCGGCCGTACGCCCCCTGAGACGGGGGCATCCCCCCGTTCAGGAGACCTTACGCAATGCCGCCGGTGTCAGGCAACTGCCTATATCCCTCAGCGCCTGGCTGTAATTTTTCTCCACCTCCCGCCAGTTGACCACGTTCCAGAAAGCCTTGATGTAGTCCCCCCGCCGGTTCTGATGGGTCAGGTAATAGGCGTGCTCCCATAAATCCAGGCCCAGGACGGGGATGAGTCCCTCCATGATCGGGCTATCCTGATTGGCGGCGGAATGAACGATCAGTTCCCCCAGGGCATTGACAGACAGCCAGACCCATCCGGAGCCGAAACGGGCCGCCGCCTCTTTTTCGAAGCGCTCCCGGAAATTCTGAAGGGAGCCGAAGGTTCTGTTTAGAGCCTCGGTAAATTCCCCGGAGGGTTCCTCGTTTCTGTCTTCCCCCATCACCCTCCAGAAGAGGGAATGGTTGTAATGGCCCCCCCCGTGATTGCGTACCGCCATCCGTATCTCCTCCGGAAGGCTGGCCAGATTGGCCAATAGATTCTCCAGGGACAATTCGAAGAGATGCGGGTACTTCTCCAGGGCCGTGTTGAGATTGTCCACGTAGGCCCTGTGATGCTTGGTATGATGCAGCTCCATGGTCTTGGCCCCGATGTAAGGCTCAAGGGCGTCGTATGCGTAAGGCAGTTGCGGCAGTATATGTTTATTCATGAATTTTCTCCTTTTTTAGATATTACTGTAATATTAAAATATAACCCTATTATCCCGCATCGTCAAGCCGCTTTGCAGAAATTCTGCAATCCTCCTGCAAAAACCTCCCCCTCAACAAATACCCTGGCAGGGTTGACAATTCCCCCCTTCCGCTTTATCCTGTAATCAGAACCCGTGTTTACAGGGGTTCTCCATCACCCCGCCACCACCGTCAAATTCAGGGGTGATGTCATCCGATACCCGGGAGGTCCCTGCCGATCATGATACCCATACTCTGGAATCACTCCTTCAGCGTCCAGATCCCCGAAATCGACGAGCAGCACAGGAAACTCCTGGATATCTTCAACAAATTGAACCAGGCCATCATTGAAGGTCATGAGAAAGAGATCCTCATGGAAATACTGCAGGAACTGGAGGACTATACAAGGTATCATTTCGAGTTCGAGGAATCCTTCATCGCTGCGAACAACCTGCCCGTGCTGGAGCCCCACAGGACCCTGCACCGCCGGCTGATCGAGGAGCTGAAGGATTACCGGGAAAAGTTCTACCGGCAACGGTGGGGCTTATCCCGGAGCCTCAATTCCTTCCTCCGGAGCTGGTTTCTGAACCACATACTCACCCATGACAAGAAATACGCTTTAGCCCTGCATAAAAAACGGGAAACCCCCTGAAGCGGAGAAAGGTTCGCCGATGTCCTGCCCCTGGTGCCAGCACGGAATGAACTCCTATCAGTTGATCCTCCCCCTGCCTTATGACCATACCCCTGGGGAGGATCAGGCCGTCATCTTGAGGGAGATGGGGGAACACTTCAGCGGTCTTACAGACATCTCCCCGACGGTTACGCATCTCTGCTCATCCTGCGGCTCATCCTGGCGCTTCGAGCTGGAGGCCGGCAACGTGGACCCCCGGGACTCCTCCATGGGATCGGACTGGTACAGGATTTCCTGCCGCCGAAAGGTCATTTAACGGGACAGGGCTTGCGGCCGCGCTTCGTTTTTTTATGGACCCCGTGCCGCTCCTCTGGTATCCTGTGCTGCGAAGAAGGGATTCAAAGAAATACTGCGATGAGAGGTGTTCCATGAAAAGACTCTATCATATCGCCAACATCCTCCTCCTTGCCGCAATCGGCGCCGGG
>CALCJG010000073.1 GCA_937967705.1 uncultured Spirochaetia bacterium | reverse complement strand
CATACGAGATATCCACTCGTGAATGGAGTTCAGACGTGTGCTCTTCCGATCTCTCTTCTCCGGCGTCTTTGCCGATATCGGGGATGATCAGAACCTGGCCCAGTCCCTTTCCACCTTTTCGGGGCAGATCGTCAACATCAGCGGGATGATAGACGCCGCAGATGAGGGCAGCCTGGTGCTGATCGACGAGATCGTCGTGGGAACAAATCCCCGCCAGGGGGCCGCCCTGTCGCAGTCCATCCTGGAGAAGCTGGCCCGCACCGGTGCCCGAATCGTGGTGACGACCCATTATACGGAACTCAAGGAGCTGGCCTCCCTGGACGGCCGTTTCCGCAACGCCTCGGTCTCCTTCGACCTGGAAACGCTGGCTCCCACCTACAGGCTAACCGTTGGCATCCCCGGTGTCAGCTACGCCCTGGAGATCGCCCGCACCTACGGCATCGATCCCGGGATCCTGGAGCGGGCCAGGGAACTTCTGGACGAGCGGGAGCTCTCCTACGAGGCCCTCATCGAGAAGGTTCAGCGATACGAGGAGGAACTGGCGGAGGAGCGGCACAAGCTTGCGGAACTGCGCGGCGAGCTGGACACCGAGAGGGAAAGGCTCCGGAGGGAAAAGGAGCGTCTGGGTCAGATGGGGGAGGAGATCAAGAGCGGTCGGGGACTGGATTTTCTCGAGGAGATCCGGCGCTACCGGGACGAGGTGGCTGCGCGTATACGGGATTTGCAGCAGGCGGACATGAAGGAGGCCGGTAGGATACAGGAGGATCTCATCGCCCTGGACGAGGCTGTGACACGCCGCATGGGCGAGGAGGAGCAGAAAAAATTTCTGCACCGGTACGGGGTCTTCGACCCCTCGCTGGCGGAAAAGGGCGGCCCGGTCTTCGTCATCCCCCTCCGGAGGGAAGGTACCCTGGAAGATATCGATCCCGAGGGGAGCGCTGAAGTGCGCCTCGGAGGAGGTATAAAAAGCCGGTTCCCCTTTGCCGATCTGCTCCTGCCGCGTCAGGACAGCGATAAAAAGGCAAATGCCCGTCCCCTGAAGGATAAGAAGGAGCGGGATCAGCAGCGGGAAAACTTCGTCCCCCTCACCGTGCAGACCCGTTACAACACCATTGACCTGCGGGGGATGCGGGTAGACGAGGCTCTGTCCCGTCTGGAGGGGGAGATGGACCGCATGAGCCGCAGCGGGATTCATTCCGCCGTCATCATTCACGGCCATGGGACGGGCGCTCTAAAGGAGGCCGTCCGTCAGGCCCTCAAATATTCCCATTATGCGTCGGCCTTCCGGGCCGGGGAGCAGGGGGAAGGGGGGGATGGCGTCACAATAGCGGTCTTTCACTGAGGGATCGAAGAATCATTTGACATATCTGGGCTTATTGTCATACATAGGCCAAAAGGTAATTTTTACTTGATTTATTACTTCCTCTGCTCAATATAGACTGGCCGTTCAGTTTTCAAGAAGGGGCATTCCTTGCGGTCAGGGCTGTCAAGGGTTTGGGAAAAAAGATCGATGTATAACAAAGGGGTCCTTATAAGGATGTCATCACCCATTCATCGTTTTGAAAGTTTTCGTGGGGATGTATGATCCGGACCTGTCATCAATAACGTGTCGGATAAAGATTTATGATCAAGAGGTTTGGTGTTTTTGCAACAGTGTTTATCGCTTTCCTTGTCCTTTGCGGATTGGGGGGGGATGTCCGGGGGGACGAGGGTACCGATATCCGATCTCTGGAAAAGGCGGCGGATTCCGCCGGCGTTGCGTTCCGGGGTAATGCCCGGGCCGAGAAGATACGGGGGGATCTCCTGGCGGGCAATCTCCGCGCCGCCTCCCGGGGCCTTAAAAAACTGGAAAAGAGCGGAGGGGTCAAGGGCGATGTCCTCATCCTGAAGGCTATGGTGCAGGCAGCGGAGTACGACTTCGCGGCGGCGTCTGCCGGGCTGAAGGCCTATGGTGCGTCCCGGGGGAAATCACCGGCGCTGGAGGCCCAGATAAAGCGTTTTCAGGACAACCGGGACAAAAAGGGGGATGTGCAGAAGGTTTATGGAAGGAGATACATCAGCGCCGCCTCCCTGAAAGCCTCTGAGGGTTTTTATATCCCTATAAAAGACACCTTCTACTACCATAAAAACGGCAGCATCTATGAGTATGACGGAAAGAAGAGAAAGACCGATCTCGTAACCGCCCTGAGGGGCGGGGGCAGGGTCTTCGGCATTACGGCCTCCATCTTCCCCAAGATTGTTGCCGTTTCACAGAAGATCGACGGCAAGTACATCATAAAAGTCTACTCCAAGGATCATCCCAAAATAGCCAGGGAACTGCAGGAAAAGATCTATGAGGACTGCAATAATATCACGCCCTTCGTCAGCATGGACGGTCAGAACTTTCTCTTTGCCTCGGACAGGGCCGGGGGCAGGGGGGGATTTGATATCTATCTCTGCACCTATTCCAACGGGAAGTGGACCAGTCCGGTCAATGTGGGGAGCGCCATCAATACCGGCGGCAACGAGCTCTATCCCTTTCTGCATCCCGACCTGAAAAACCTCTTTTTCTCCTCCAACGGTCATAAGGGCTTCGGGGGGTATGATTTTTATGGCATAAACCTTTCCGATGAGAGCTATGCCCCTGTCAACCTGGGCATTCCGATCAACGACACCGGCGATCAGCTCTATCCCTTGAGCGTCGATCTCACCGGGCGCTATCTCTACCATGCATCGAGAGGGCGTCTAATCAGGATGAATCTCCTCTTCAGCGTCAAACCCGTGCCCACGCGGTTCATATACGGCAATATCATACTGGGCGGTAAAAAGGTTCCAGGCTCCGTAACCGTAAAGGTGGATTCCGCCGAGGGAGAATACGGATCCGTGGACAGCTTTCCGGACGGGCGCTTTGCGGTCATGGTTCCCTATAACAAGGATCTCATCGTCAGCCCCGTCTGCGCCGGTTATCTCATCCATTCCCTGGAGCTGGATGCCGGGGACGGCAAGTTTCTGGCGGAACACGATTTCGACCTCCCTCGGATATACAAGGGGATGCGCATCAGCTACATGGTCAACTTCTCGGTGGGGAGCGCCGAAATCATGAAGAAGGAGAAACGCCAGCTGCGGATGCTGGTGCGGGTCCTCAAGGACAACCCCCTCATCCGCTTCGAGATATCCGGGCATTCCAGCGGTATCGGTAAAAAGGAGAACGTGGAGAAGGTGGCCCGGATGAGGGTCGCGGCGGTCATGGATTATCTCCTTCAGGGGAACGTCAACCCGGGGCGTCTCATCGTAAAGTCCTATGGGGGAGAAAAGAAACTGGTGAAAACCAATACCGCGGAGGCTGCCAAGTGGAACCGGCGTGTGGAGATCACCGTTGTGTCCTGGGATGGGGGCCTGGAGGTTGCCGATGGCGGGGATTATCGTTCCCGGCTGGAAGAGGTCCGGGAAGAACTGAAAATGCGCCGGGACATGAATCTCATGAGACCGGGTTATATCTTCACCGGCGCGGCCCTGGTCTGCTTCGGTACGGGTGGGTATTTCACTTACAAGAGTTATGATGCAAAAAAGGAGTACAACAGCGCCCTGAGCACGTATAACGGTTCGTACCTCTCATGGCAGATACAGAATCAGCAGGCTTATCAGGACAAGCTGGATGGACTCTATGCCGATTACGAGAAGAACAAGAAATACGCCCTCTATTCCTACGCGGCGGGGGGCGTTCTTCAGACCGTGGGGATTATCTTCTTTATCGGGCATTACTCCAACCTGAATACCATAAAAGAGCTGGAGGTCGAGGAAAAACGCCTGATGAAGGTGGCCTTCGATTTTCATTACACGCCGCAAAGGGCCAGCTTCGCCTTCATCTACCGGTTCTAAGGGGTGCTGATATGAATACTATAAAAATTCTCGGAACATTTCTCATGCTGGTCTCTCCGTTTATGGGGTGTGATAACCTGGAGAAGGTGGACCTGGCGGAGCTCAACGCAGGTAAAGCGTACGTGACCCCGGTCTTCCATGACAACGGCGACGGCACCGTGACCGATACCACCAGCAACGGCATCATGTGGCACAAATGCGCCTACAACGAGGGAGCCGACAACACCTGTGCCGGGTCGGCGGCAGCTATAACCTGGAGCAATGCCGATACGTATTGCAAATCTCTCAGCACGGCGGGATATACGGATTGGAGGATACCCACCCTTAAAGAGCTTCGAACCCTGAAAGGGTTAACGGGAACATCGGATGACTGGTTTAAGGACTATGCCACATTGAACAGCCAATACTGGTGGTCCTCTACCTTCGAGGCGGTCAGGGTCTTTGTGAGTCAGCTGACAGCGGCGGGTTCGGAAAACCTCTCGGCGACTACAAATAATTATTATCTCCGCTGTGTCCGCTCTCTGGCTCCCTGAGCCTCAGTGCGCCTGCTCCGGAATATGACGTTAAATCCCTTCCACAGTCAGATTCCCGGGCGTTTTTCATAGGAAAAAAACTTCTTGCATTTTAGGCCGGGAAGTCCTATGAAGCATAAACATCACACCCTGAAATAACCCTGAAATTCTCGGGGCGTCGCTTACTTCTATCACAGGGCATCATTCCCTGATCGATATCTTGAATGCCACAGGAGTTTATTATGTTCACCAATTATTTTGAGAGCTTTGGGGACCTTATCGTCCAGGATTGTTACAAGGCTCGGCCCAGGGGGGCCCGGGGAGCCGAGGATAAAGAGGCTCTGGCCAGTATCGACATCCCCGCTCTCCTCACGCATGTGCAGAAAATCACTCCCAATTATCTTAAGCTGGGGCAGGCGGATTTTATCGATCCCTCAGGTTTTTCCCCCTCCAATACGGACTTCATCGCCTATCGGGAACTTTATCCGGACATCATGAGCATAATGAATGGCAAGATCCCTTCAGAGCTGGTCTATGGGGCCTTCTTCGTCCTGGAAACCCTGAGCCGGGAAACTCTTGTCAACACGCTGCTCAAAATCGTCAATACCAAGAAGATCAATCAGTACAGCAGCGGGGAGCCGGAAGAGAAGGGGGTTATACCCTCGTTTGTCATCGCCTTTGCCTCGGACATGAAGCTCAAGGATGTCAAAGAAGAGATTTTCGGTTATTATACCAATAAAAACATCAACCATCAGTCTGAGTTCGATATTATCGTGATCATCAACAAGGGCATTATCATCAAGGATTGGCGGGAAAAACGAAGTTATGTCGCCTTGGAGACGGGAAAAGACACAATGAAATGGTTTTTTGTTCTGATGAACGAGTATTTTGATGGAGAGCAGGGGCGTTCCCTGGACCTGCGGGAATACATACGTGACACCAGGTCCTATAATGAGTATTAGAGTAGGCAGGGTGTGATGATTCGTGCCGGACTGCTCAAATAAAACCGAAAAACATGCCGCTTCAGGGGTGAAATGGCTTCGATTTTCCCCTTAAAATACTTTTTTTTAAATATAAGAAGAATCCTTTATAATTGATTATAAATGTTCTTGACAAATTGAAATTAATACGATTATTCCTTAAATAGCTGTTATTATGCTTGTCTTCAAAAGACGTCATCCATGATCGGAGATGTCGTCTTCCAGGCTGAAGCGGTATGCCGGATAGGCGGATTATTACCGATGATCCTTAATCTAAACTAACTATCAGGAGTACGGTTTTGAAAAGGAAAAAATATCTGAGAACAATGATTTCAATGATGGTATCGTTAGTGATAATGGCCTCCCTTTCCCTCGCGGACAACGCCTGGGCGGCCGGCAACAGGGACGTTATTCTCGTTCTCGACACCTCTATCAGTATGATAGGAAAGGGCGACAGCAAGAGGAACATATTCCCGGAGGTAAAGGGCAATCTGGCCAAGCTGATTTCTCAGCTGGAAATAGGGGATTCCGTAACCTTTATGACCTTCGACGAGAAGGTGAACATCTATCCCGTCATCTCTATCGCATCCGGGCGGGACAAAGACATCTTACAGAAGACTTTAAGTATGATTGAGGCCAACGGCAACTGGACCTACACTATGGACATGATCCGCAAGGTCTTTCGTACAGCGGAAGAGATGAAAGCCAAAAGCCAAGGGCGTGAAACCGTCATATTCATCCTTACCGATGCTTCGGATTGCCCCCCTCCCAAAGGGGAAAAATTTAACATCAAGGATGTCGCCGCTCAATATCAGAGCAAGGATTGGCATATTTTTCTGGTAAACCTTGTGGATTTAAAGAAGAACAAGCGCCTTGCCAAGCTGGAAAAGGACATAAGCGGCGTTTCTCCCTACACGAAGACGATCCTGGCCGGGGACAAGGACAACCTGAAAGGGGATATGGACAAATCCCTCAGGGACAAAGCGGAAAGGGAGAAGACCATCTTCTCTAATCCCCTTTTTATTGGAGGCATCATCCTCCTGTTGGGGCTTATCGGGTTCATTTTTTACAAACGTGCAGCAGCCCTCAAGGTGGTAGGGGTGTTGGAATACTGGAACAACTCGGTTCTCGATCCTTACCTGGAAACCTATAGTCTGACTCGTCATCATACCAGAGAGATTCTGGTGGGAAAATCGGCTGCTAATCTGAATATTCGTGATATTGAGATCGGGCGACCCTTCGTCATCCGCGCCGAAAGGATCAAGGGCGGGGCCATTGTACCGATGATCAAGGGGGGAGCGGATTATACTGTGGAATTTGTAAATCGGGAGACAGGGGAATATCTTCAGAATGGAGATATTTTTAAGGTTAATAATTACACTTTTAAATACATTAAAGAGTAGAATCCCTGTTGGGATTGCCTCTTCCGGGACGGATTGGGGGATTTCCTGTCGTCAGGGGTGTTAAATGTTTTGCCCCGGTCTCCGATAATGAGGTTATGCCTGGCCGGGGGTCTAAAAAAATTTATTTTTATTAAAAATAAAACCTTGACATCTCGTATAAAGGTTTATAAGATCATTCTAATTAATATGGTTGTAATTCGCATTTAAAAGGTTCGCGGGATTTTTGAAAAGAAGAGTTTCAGGCATAAGTCGTTGCGAAAGTGAAGAGATAGATGAACGAATGTGTCAATAATTTAAGGAGGTTATTAGATGTCATCATTAGCCCAATTTCCTAAAAGTCCGAATAAAATTCACCCAACCGATCCTAATGCCGTTGGTTCCAGGAACTCGCTGGCCCAGGAAGGTCGTGATAAGGTTGCTGAAAGCATCACCATGTTGAATGAAACAACTGACAAGGTGCTCAACCATATAGCCAACAAGCTTCCGGAAGAGGTTTTAATGAAGTTGGATGTTATGGGGGGTATCAAGGAAAAACTC
>CALCJG010000072.1 GCA_937967705.1 uncultured Spirochaetia bacterium | reverse complement strand
GTGCCGTGCAAGGGATGATGCCGGCAAAAAGCTGTGGGCCAAAAAGATTCCCGATGCTCTGCATATCGACAATGTCCTGGAAGACGATGCGAGATATTATCTTGCCGTGGAGTTTGACGAAACCAGCGGTCAGTTTCTTGCCCTGTCGAAGGAGGGCGGAAACACATTCTGGTTCATACCGGGTAAATCCTTTCTCCAACTGCTTTACCAGGGCTCCCTCTATTTCATCTTTATCGATCAGCAGGATGAGCATTATCTTATAAAGGTCAATCCGGTAAACGGTTCCAAGTTCTGGCATCACAGGGTGGAGCAAGATCTCCGAGAATATCTCTTCCTGAAAAAGACCGTGGAACTGCGATATGCCTCAGGGCGGCGAGAATTTTTATCACTGGAAACCGGAAAACCGGACGACACTGTAATTAAGTAGTACAGACGCAATCCCCCAGTTCATCGGTGGTTGCACACCCGGCAAGGAGGAGGTAATGATTTTGCTCGCGAAACGGGCAAAATTTGTCATTATACTGGCAGTTATCGTCATGGCCGTCGGAACGGCATTCCTCGTCGCCCATCGGCGCGGCTGGGACTATCACTCCGTGCTTCGGTCCCTCCATAAGGAACCACATCAGGGTCTTCTTTCCATTATCGATAACCAGAGGGGACGGATAAACGATTTCCAGTCTCTTATGGAGGAAAAGATCCGTCTCTCCCGGGAATCCCGTAAGAAGCTCTATGACAGCTATGTGCAAACCCTGAGAGATGCCACCAGACCCAGGACATACACCCCCGCGATGCCCATCAGGGAAAAAAGCGTGGTAACGCCTCTGCGTAGTGATTCCGGGGGAGAGAAGAAGTCGGGGCTGATTTCAATGCCGGAAAAAGTTCCCTATGGGGAGGACCAGGAATTTAAAAACCGGTTGGGGATCGATTCCGGTCATGAGGTCCCGAAAAAGAAAATGTCCCATGAGAAAAGGGTTGATAAAGCTCCTGATATTAAACCGGGGAAGAAACCGAAGGGAGGAGTTTTTGATAAAAAAAAGAATGTACGCCTCAAGGGAGACACTCAAAAGAAAAGATCGGCTCTGGCATCGCTTTATCCCTATTATTCGGGAAAGGGGGCGGTCCATTATCATGGGGCACGGTCGGAAAAACGGGTGGCCCTAACCTTCGATGCGGGGGATGTGAACGATTCCGAGGAGAACATAACGAGCATACTGGACACCCTCGTCCGTACGGAAACACCGGCCACCTTTTTCCTCTCCGGGCGATGGATAGAAAAACGCAGGGAACAATCCCGCCGGCTGGCCAATGTTAAGTATTTCGAGTTGGGAAACCATACCTACCGGCATCCGGATCTGACAAAACTCTCTGCAGGCGGCATAAGGAGGGAGATGGAATCCACACAGAGAATCATACAGAGGGTTACCGGGAAGGTACCATCGCTCTTCCGGCCGCCATTCGGGCGGTATGATAATCGGGTCAGAAAGGAGGCACGCCGGTTGAAGCTCTCCCTCGTGCTATGGGATGTCGGCTCTGATGATTATCTGGCGAAAAAAACCAGCGATGACATCGCCGGAGCCACATTGAAACATCTGAGTAACGGATCCATAGTCCTGCTCCATATCAACGGGGACGCGAAGAACACCCACAAGGCGCTTCCAGGAATCATCGAGGGAATCCGCAAGAAGGGGTATCGGATGGTTACCGTCAGCCAACTGCTTTCCGGTGATTAGGTTCGGCTGAATTATTTCAGTCCTTATTAAAAAGTGTTTGAAAATATCCAACCTGCATAGCATTATTCTGGGCTATAAGGGCAGGAGTTTCACCGAGTGCCATCATCCCTGCCAGGCCAGGAGCATGTCATGGACATCACCGGCGAGATCATCCAAAAGCGTTACAGGATCACCAGCCCCATTGCTGAGGGAGGCATGAGTTATGTCTTCATGGCTGAGGATCTGGAGAAGACCGGAAGCACCGTGGCCGTGAAGATCCTGAAACGGAAGGGGACATCAAGAAGGATCGAGGATGTGATTCGGTTCCATTCTGAAGCAACCACAATTTCCCGCATAAACCATCCCAATATCATTAAAATCCATGAGGTCGGGGAGACCGACTCTCCCTCGATGCCGGGGATGCACTATATCGTGATGGAGTACATCCGCGGAGGAAATCTCTTCGAGATGGTATCTCGGAAGAGGTTTCCAGATTGGAAGACCGCCCTCGTGATCATTTCAGGCCTTTGCCGTGCTCTGAGCCATATCCACGATAACGGTATCATACACCGGGACATCAAGCCGGGAAACATCATGATTTTACAGAATGGAGGCATGCTGAAGACGGATCAGATAAAACTGATCGATTTCGGTCTGGCTCAACTGAAGGAATTTGCGGACATGGGAGATATCGAGGAGGTCTTAGGAACTTTTAGCTACATGTCTCCCGAGCAGACGGGACTTGTGAAGAAGAACGTAGATGAGCGAAGCGATCTCTATTCACTCGGCGTCGTCTTCTACCAGCTTCTCACCGGTGAACTTCCTTTCAAGGGTGAGGATGTGAGTTCTCTTATCCACCAGCATGTGGCCCAGATGGCCCGGCCACCGGCGGATCTAAACCGCGATTTGCCCGTAGTGGTAAGCAAGATGGTGATGAAACTCATGGAAAAGGACCAGGAGAAGCGCTATCAGAGCGCGGAGGGGCTGCTGAAGGACGTAGAAAAGGTTTTAAACGACCGCTATGATTTCATGCCGGGGCAGGAGGACAGGAGAGTAAGGCTAACCTTTCGGACAGGACTCATCGGACGCGAGCAGGAGATGAAGAGCCTTAGGGATCTGGCGGACCGGGCCATAAGCGGCGAGGGCCGGGCGGTCTTTATTGGGGGCGAAGCCGGGAGAGGGAAAACCCGTCTGCTGGAGGAACTGAAAGGATATGTCATCTCCCTTGGCGGTGTTTTCCTGACAGGAAAGTGTTTTGCCGGCGAGAATAAGACGCCATACGGACCTTTCCGTGATCAGCTGAGTTTCTATCTCAAGCTTTTCAACAGGTATACGGAAAACAAGAAACAGGCTGTAAAAAAACAGATACAGAACCGGATTGGCGGACTCGGCAGGGTCATTCTCCAGCTGAGCAAGGAAATGGAAGTTCTGCTGGGCGATTGTCCTGAGCTGGTAGGTCTTGAGCCGGACCGTGAAAACGAGCGGTTCCTCATCGCCTCGGGTCAATTTTTTCAACATATCGCCGAAATCGAAAAGCTCATGGTCCTCGTCTTCGATGACCTCCAGTGGTCGGATGAGGGCAGCTTTACCCTGATGAGGGAGATTATAGGACAGTTCGATAGGTCTCGGATACTCATCGTGGGCACTTACCGGGATAATGAACTCTACGAGTATCACACACTCCAGAAGATGATCAACCTTTACGTCCATGACAAGCGAGTCGAGTTGATGAGCCTGGGGCTATTTGACCGGCATAAAATGGAAGGCTTTATCTCCAGTTTGCTCTTCACGGACGATGAGTCCATAAAGGATATCTCCGAGTTCATACTGAACAAGAGCCGGGGAAATCCATTTTTCGCCCTGGAGATACTGAAGCAGCTGGTTAATGAAAATGCACTCTTTTATGCGGGAAACCGTTGGAATATCAGTTATGATGTCTTGGGGACCATCGAGATATCCCCTACTGTAATCGATGTTATCCTGAACCGCATATCCCAGCTGGATGAACGGGAGATGAAGGTTCTCTCACTCGCTTCTGTGATCGGAAGAAGGTTTACATTGGATCTGCTTTTTAGGCTGCTGGATTACGAAAAGGGAGATATCGTCAGTATGATCGACAAGGCCCTGCATCTGCAGTTCCTGGAAACGGAGCCTGATGAAAAAGGGATATTATATTTCGCTCATGATAGGATCAAGGAAGCCTTTTATTCCCGGCTCAGGACGGAGGAGAGGAAGCAGAGTCATCTTCATATTGCAAAAATGATGGAGCGCAATTACAAAGAGGATGAGGAATCCCTCCTTTTCGATCTTGCACATCATTATATTGAGGGTAATAATCCTGAGAAATCCCTTACTTACGCCTTCCCCGCAGGTGTAAAGGCAAAAGAAAAATATGCCAACGAGGAGGCGATCAAGTATTATTCCCTCGTGCTCAAGCTGCTTGGGATATCTCTCTCGGGGCTTGCAGAAGACAAGAGGGAGATGTGGATTCGGACTAGAGAGGACCTGGGAGAAATCTATCAGACGATCGGAAAAAACGACGAGGCAATCGCTCTTTTCAACGAGCTTCTCGATAATTCTATCGAACTGCTGAAAAAGGCCGACTACAACAAAAACATAAGCCGTGCCTATTTCAAAAAAGGGGATTGGAAAAATTGCGAGGAATACGGCCGTCGGGGTCTCGAAATCCTGGGGGAAAGACTGCCAACTGGTACCTTGAGGGTCGTTCCGAGTGCCCTGAGAGAGCTGTTCGTCCATTTCGTTCAGGAGCTGTTCCACTCCCTCTTTACCGGCATGAGGAATAGGGATAAGAAAGATCAAATTATCGTCTGGTTCTATCTTACGCTCAACTGGATGTATATCCTGAGCGATATAAAGAAATTCATCCGCTCCATCATGCGAATGCTCAACATCTCCCAACGGCGACTGGGCATATCCCGGGAGTTGGGAATCAGCTTGGGGGCCTATGCCAGCCTGCAGATGGCGTTGCCCCTCTTCGCAAGATCCATCCGCAATCAAAACCGGGCCATTGAGATCAAGAAGCTCTTTAAGGATGAGTGGGGAATAGCCCAGTCCCTGCAGTTCCTGGGTTTCTGTTATGAGTGGAAGGGGGATTATTCTAAAAGTCTTGAGTGCTTTGAACAGAGCAGCGCCATTTTCCGCAAGATCGGGGATCTCCGGGAGCTTGGCATGACCCTGAACGGGATGATACATGTCCAGTATTTCCTGGGTAACTACAACAGCGCCCAGAAGATCAATCATGAATATTACGATATCGTTGGACGCTCACGGGATAATTACGGGATCAGCGTGTCGATGATTTACAGCGCCCAGTACAATATTGAAAGGGGCAATTACGAGGGGGCGGAGGAGCTGGTCAGAAACGCCAGGGATTTGAGCAAGAAGCATGATATCACCTTTGTCTACTGCGAATCCCTCATCAATGAAGGCCGGCTCTTACAGGAAACCGGGCAACTGGAGGATGCTGTTATCTGTCTTGAGGAGGCACGGGAGATCATCGAGAAAAATGATTTTCTCAAGCAGTATACGGTTTATCTCTATCCCTACCTTGCCGCGGCTTATCTGAAACAATGGGCCGAGGACAGGAAGGATCTCAGCCCTGGGGAGAAGCTGGCCCTTCGTCTGAAAGCCGAGAAGACCGTTAAAAAGGCTCTCCGGATCACGAAATCATGGCCAACCCACTACGGTACGGCCCTGAGAATAGCCGGAAAATATTATGCCGCCATGCAAAGGGACAAGCGAGCGGAAAAATATCTCCTAAGGGCTATCAATCACTGTGCCGAATATCTCCGAAAATACGAACTGGGGATGGGATTCTTCGAGTACGGCAGATACCTGGACCATACGGGCAGGCTGGAGGCGGCCCGGGGCAGACTGGAATCGGCCTATCGGATATTCAAGGAGATAGGATCCCGGGTTAATCTTCAGAAAACTGCGGAGATGATGGGGGTCAACTACGAGGAGGAGTCCACCACGGTACAAAGACTTGTGGACAAACAGAAGATTTCATCCATAATCAAGGTGAGCCAGGATATCAGTTCCATCCTCAACCTGGATGAGTTGCTGGAGCATGTCATGGCGAAGGCCATAGAGGTGACCGGGGCCCAGCGCGCCTACCTCCTCATCAAAAATGATGAAGGCCTGCTTCAGCTCAAGGCCTCGAAGAACATCATCAATCCTGACAGGGAGGAATACTCCAGCAGTATTGTCGATGAGGTCATTAAAAGCGGGAACCCGGTAATTACGCTCAACGCCAGGGAAGAAAGGTTTGCTGAGATGAAAAGCGTTGTGGAATATGATCTGAAGTCCGTTCTCTGCATACCCATACGGCATCATGAGGAAATCATAGGGGTATGCTATCTTGACAATCAGCTGTCCAGCGGCGTATTTACCCAGGAAGACGCCAGCCTTTTGAGCGTCTTCATGACACAGGCGGCTATTGCCATCGAGAATGCCTCCTTTTATCAGAGACTGGAGACGCGAGTGGAGGAGAGAACACAGGAACTGGCCAGGAAGACATCGGAACTGGCACGGCGATCCAGGGAACTGAGTATAACCAATGAGGAGCTGATCGAGGCATATTCCAAGCTGAACGTAACTTATGAGGAGCTGAACAAGGCTTACAAGACCATTAAAGAGGATCTGGCCCTGGCCAAAAGAATACAGGAGAACATCCTGCCCGGCCGTATGGAACAGTCCGGAAAACTGGAGACGGAGGTTATATACCGTCCCATGGGGGAAGTCGGGGGAGATATTTACGATATCTTCGAGGTGAGACCCGGGGTCGTCAGAATATTCCTGGCTGACGCGACGGGGCATGGGGTACAGGCTGCCCTGGTGACCATGATCATCAAGGGGGAATTTGAAAAGATAAAGATGAGCGATGATCAGCCTTCGATTCTTCTGGAACAGATGAACAGCACCTTCGTCGAGACTTACAAGACACTGAAGATGTTCTTTACCTGCATAGTGTTGGACGTTGACTATAATGAGCATAGTATAAATTATGCCTCTGCCGGTCATCCCACGCAATACATGGTGACCGGGGCGGGTTTAAGGGAATTGCCACGGACCGGCCGCATGGTGGGTCTGATCGAGGTGGTCTCCTACAGGAATGTTCAGATGGATTTCTGTGAGGGGGATAAGCTCATTCTTTTTACCGACGGTATTTTCGAGGAGTTCAACAGCCGGGGAGAGGCCTATGGTGAGGACCGCATGAAAGGGATCATTCAGGATAAACGGAATTTGAGAGTGCAGGGGATCATCGAAGAGATATTCCAGGATCTGCAGGGTTTTATGGGAAATGACCGCCCTGTCAACGACAACGACGACATCACCGTGATCGGTCTTCAATACCTGTAGCAATGCACGAACTGGTATTTCTGCAGTCAGCTTGTATATTCCGGTATTTTGCTTGATTTTTTATCAAGGTGATGAATCCTCTCCCTGGTAATCAACATTATTCGTGATAAGGAAAAGAGATGGAATTTTTTACCAAGGACATTATGGAATCCTTCACTTTTGAGCGGTTCAAAAAAAGCTTTTTAATTACATGGTTTTATCTGATGATCGGTCTCATCCTCTTCCTGTTCTTCCTGATACTTTCGGGCCTTATACCCAAGGAAAGCTTCTTCTACTACTTTCTGCAGAACATCGGAATGTTCATTCTCTTTACCTCGCTCCTAATGTCCTATGCCGGCGTCTATCGTATTAATCAGTATGAAAATGCTGCGGAGGTTAAAACCTCAGTTATTTTCAGGGATGTGTCCCGTCGGTCCCACTATCTCCTGGGAGTCGCTTTTATCACTCTAATCCTTATCGGGGTGATCATTTTCATCGAAGTGGGCATAACGGCCCTGTCCTATATCCCTTACGCAGGTCCGGTGCTGATAGCTGTTCTTACGATACCTTTCCTGATGATCAATGTGGCCTGCGTGATTATGGCCTTCTGTATCTTTGCCGTCATGCCGGCGGTCATAAGCGCCTCTACGAGCTTCAAGGAGGGACTGAAGGAAATGCTCTATTTAATACGGAACAAGTGGCTCAACGTCATTATCTATCTTGTGATATCCCTTTCCTTTCTCTTTCTCTCCATGCTGGTGGTCTATTATCTCGTCATATATTCCGTGGGGATTACCTGGGCTTTGCAGTGGAAGATCAATGTGGCCTATCCTCAGGTCATCAGCAACATGGCCTTCAAGTCCTATCTCGTGGAGCTGATCAGGGGGATTACTCCTAAGCCTGATCCCATCGGCGCCTATCAGACCTACGGACAGAGCGTCTTCACTTTTATCGATATTTTGCGGTATTGCATCGCTATTTCCTATATGTTCGTCTTCTCCTTTGTGGTGTCCTTTCCCTTTGCAGCCTATTTCAATATATCTTCACGCTTTTTCAGCAATATCAAGAAGGGCGAATGATATAAATCTATAGAACATAGGATTGAAGGAGGAATTATGTCTGACATCCGTTTCGATGGACTGGTTGCGGTCATAACAGGCAGCGGCAGGGGATTGGGGCGCAGCTATGCCCTCGAATTCGCAAGGAGGGGGGCCAAGGTCGTAGTAAACGATCTGGGGGGCTCCAGGGACGGCGGCGGAGGGGACCACAGCGCCGCCGATGATGTCGTGAAGGAAATTAAAAACGGCGGCGGTGAAGCCGTGGCTAACTACGATTCTGTTTCCACTGTCGATAGCGGGCAGAAGATCATTCAGGCAGCCCTGGACAGTTTCGGGAGCGTCGATATCCTGGTAAACAACGCCGGAATCGTAATGGACCGGAGCATCGTCAAGATGACGGAAGACGCCTGGGATACGGTGATCAACGTACACCTGAAGGGGGCCTTCTGTGTGACGAAACCGGCTTTTGCCGCCATGAAGGAAAAGGGTTTCGGACGCATAATCATGACCGCGTCCGGTGCAGGACTGTATGGAAATTTTGGACAATCCAATTACAGCGCGGCCAAAATGGCGCTCGTCGGCCTGATGAATACCCTCTCAATCGAAGGGGGGAAGTACAATATCAAATGCAATACCATCGCGCCGGTGGCGGCATCACGGATCACTGAGGATGTGCTTCCTCCGGACAACTATAAAAAGCTGAAGCCTGAGTTCATCGTCCCGCTGGTGCTCTATCTCGCGTCCAGGGAGAATCAGGATACCAGTATGATCTTCAACTGCGCCGGCGGATGGTACAGTCGGACGGCGGTCATGTGCGCCCCGGGGATAGTCCTGGGTGACGGGCAGAGAGAGGTGAAACCGGAAGAGATCGCAGCCAACTGGCAGAAAATTACAAATCTGGAGGATGCCAGGGTCCTATCCAGCATCGTGGAATCCTTTTCCTTCATGGCACCGATCCTTTCCTGAGGGATGGACAAAACAGTAGGAATCCCTGTCAGGCAAGATCGGACCGGGCGGTCCAGTTGGATTCGTTGATGATGAAGTCGGAAAAGACTGACGGGGCTTCCCGATGCATGTGTCTGAGCATCTCCAGGCAGACCCTGCGGATTTCCCACTGCGCGGTAATGTGGAGCCTGAGCTGAAATATATGCCGGAGCTCCCGGAAGTTTGCAGTGAATACGATCTGGCTCTCCAGGGCATTGGGCAGTACAAACCGGGCGTCCTCCTTTCGGACTTTCAATTCCTTGAGTTGGTTGTAGGTCTTGCGTGTGGTTTCCATGAAATCCCGAAACAGGGCATAGGCCTTTTCATTGTTCAGGATCTCGGGAGGCACAATGTAATTGAACTCCGATTCATTAACATAGCGCTGGGATTGCTGGGAAAAGCTGGCCACGCGATGACGTACGAGCTGATGCGTGAAAGCCCTGGAGGCTCCCCGGATTCGGAATGTGGCTGACGCGTGTTCCAGGATGGAATGGTGCCCGTTGCGAATGCAGCGGCGGATGAAATTCGCTTCGCTGTCCCCCGTCATCTTGTCCAGGGAAAGATAGCATGTACGGCCCGCCTCTTCGATCAGTTTTTCCGCCTGGGGAGTAACGGCAAGCAGCTGAACTTCGGGCTTGTGGTATTCCATGATAAAACCTCATTATGGATAAAGGTGTTTAGGCTGATTTTCTGCTTTTACTCTATGTGGGGAGCTCTTGTAAAGTGAAAAAAGAAAAAACATTATACCGAGAGAAGTGACTGGTCATTCTTTTAAAATGTAAAAAGTCATAAAAAGGGGGATGTTATGATTCAACAGTATCGGCCCCGAAGATTGAGATCCCTGCCGGTGCTCCGGGATCTGGTCGCGGAAACCCGGATATCCCGGGATAAGCTCATCATGCCGCATTTCATCGTAGAGGGAAACGGACAACGGCAGGGGATCGCATCCATGCCCGGGATAGAGCGTGTTTCCACAGACAACCTCCTCCGGGACCTGGAGAGCGATTTCACCCTGGGAATAAAGAGCGTTCTCCTCTTCGGCATACCGGAAATGAAAGACAACCGTGCAACATCGGCCTATGACGAACAGGGGGTGATACAAAAAGCCCTTCGGGCTATCAGGGAAAAATTTCCTAATATCATCGTCATCACCGATGTATGCCTGTGCGAATACATGAATCATGGTCATTGCGGTCTTGTGGAGGAAGGACGCATACTGAACGATCCTTCCCTGGATCTGCTGGCCCGGACAGCGCTCTCCCATGCCCGTGCCGGCGCCGATATCGTAGCGCCCTCCGACATGATGGACGGCAGGGTGGAGGCCATAAGAAATGCCCTGGACAGGGAAAGTTTCCAGGACATCCCGATCATGGCCTATTCGGCAAAATACGCCTCGTCTTTCTACGGTCCCTTTCGGGATGCAGCGGGCAGTACCCCGCAATTCGGCGACAGGAAGACCTACCAGATGGATTTCCGCAATGCACTGGAAGCGGAGAGGGAAGTGGAACTGGATATCGAGGAAGGAGCGGATATCGTCATGGTCAAACCGGCCCTCTCCTATCTGGACATCATCCGCCGCGTAAAGGATCGGGTATGTCTCCCGGTCTGCGCCTACAACGTCAGCGGCGAGTATTCCCTGGTCAAGGCAGCAGCAGAGAGAGGCTGGGTCAACGAGGAATCCATGGTGCGGGAGATCATAACCTCGATTTTCAGGGCCGGGGCGGATATGGTCATATCCTATCATACCCGGGATATTTATAAACAGGGGTGGTTCTGATACATGAATACTGCAAGATCTAGGGAGCTTTACAGCAGAGCGCTGGAGCTGATGCCGGGAGGGGTCAATTCTCCCGTAAGGGCCTTTCGTTCCGTGGGGGGTGATCCTCTGTTCATCCGGAGCGGAAAAGGCCCAAACTTCAGGGATGTCGATGGGAATGAGTATGTAGATTACTGTATGTCCTGGGGGCCCATGATTCTGGGGCATGCCGATGAAGATGTCGTCGCCTCCCTTCTGGAGGGGGTGGGGATGGGTACGAGCTTCGGGACACCCAATGAATACGAAGTAGAACTGGCGGAGATGGTTCTCCGCCGTTTTCCCTCCATGGATAAGATACGTTTCGTCAATTCCGGCACCGAGGCCACCATGAGTGCCATACGGCTCGCCCGGGGGTTTACAGGACGCGAGAAGATCATCAAATTCGACGGGTGCTATCATGGCCACGCGGATCACCTCCTCGTCGCGGGAGGATCCGGCCTGGCAACCTTCGGAACGCCGGACTCAGCAGGGGTCAACAGGGATAATGTGAAGGATACCATCGTTATCCCCTTTAACAATCTTCCTCTGCTGGAGTCGCTGCTCCAGAGGGAGGGCGGCACTATCGCCGCGGTCATCATGGAGCCGGTCCCCTGTAATTACGGTCTCATCATCCCGAACAAAGAGTTCCTCACAGGCGTACGTGAACTCTGTACACGCCATGATATACTGCTCATCTGGGACGAGGTCATCACCGGATTGCGTTTGGCTCCGGGAGGGGCACAGGAGTATTACGGCATCAGGGCGGATATCACGACGCTGGGTAAAATCATAGGCGGGGGCCTTCCGGTAGGGGCCTATGGCGCCTCAAAGGAAATCATGGCCCTGGTAGCCCCTGACGGTCCCGTCTATCAGGCCGGAACGCTTTCCGGCAACCCCCTTGCCATGCGGGCGGGGATAGCCACGCTCAAGAAGATGGAGAATCTGGACGGATACATAAAACTGAGCGAGCGGGGGGATATCTTCGAGTCAGGGGTCCGTCCCGTTGCCCGGGAATACCAGGGGCGGCTGCTCTTTACACGACTGGAATCCATTTTCTGTATTTATTTTACCGGCAGGGACCGCATCGGCGATGTTGATCAGGTGCGGGAATCCGACATGAAGCTGTTCGCACTTTTTCATCGGGCCATGCTGGAAAAGGGGATCTATCTCTCGCCCTCCGGTTACGAGGTCGGATTTCTCTCCACGGCCCATGGGACGGAGGAGATCAGCAAGACGGTGGATGCCCTTCGCCTGTCCCTTAAGGAGGTGCTGGGCTGATCAGCGGGAGAGCCTTTTCTCCTTTGGAATGGATATACGGAAGAGGAGGCGGTTTTTATTGTCCATGTTCGTCTGAATGATCCCGCCGTGAAGTATGATCAGCCTCTGGGCGATAGCCAGATCGAAGTCGACATTCTGCGTGGAGAGGGAATAAAAGGGATTGAAGATGAAGTGGACATCCTCTTCCTTCAGCTTATTGGTTGTCAGTTCAATTTTCAGGGATATCTCATAGGGCGCGAAACGGAGGCTGATCACCACCGGCCTGTCCGGGAGGGAGAGCAGCAGTGAGTGCCGCAGCAGGTTCTTGATGGCGGTGCTGAACTTGGAGCGGTCAATATAGATCGGGTATTCCTCCAATTCGATAGGGGGGGTTTCCAGGGTGATTTTTTCCTTTTGTGAGATCTTTTTGGCATAACGAAAAATCTCCTGAAACACGGTTACCGTATTTTCCCTCTGAAATTTGATATCAGAGATATCCGAATACCTTTCCACCTGGTTGACGATATGATTCAGCCGTTCGGCGTCTTCTTTGATGTAGGTGATGTATTTTTTCAGTTCCTCCAGATCCCTTCCGTCTTTCAGAGCGCATTTTCTTAGAAGGAGATTGGCATATCCACCGATGGAAACGATCGGATTTCGGACTTCATGAGCGACGGAATCGGCTATTTGTCGCAGAGTCTCCATCTGATCAATATAACGGTTCTTTATCTGATAGATAAGCCTTTTCTCCTTCAGGTGGAGCTTCCAGATTTCCGTAATGTCTTTGATGATGATCGAAAAGTGAGGCTTCCCTCCATTGCCCGGCGCGGGCGGGAGGAGGGTTATCATCAGCTTGAGTTCTCTCTCCTTCTTTTGTATAAAGGTCATCTCGTGATGGCTTACAAAGCGGTTATCCTTTATGCTCTGGGAGAGAAATCTGTAAAAGCCGGGATTGGAGCTTTCCAGGAGGGAAGACAGTGATCCGTGGTGGTTTTTCCGCTGATTGAGGCCGAAAGCCCTTTTGGCATAACGGTTGATGAAGATCACCCTTTCTCTGGTGTCGACGAGAAGGACACCTTCATCCAAGTGGTTGAGTAGATTATGAGGATGTGGGGCATTCCAGTTTATCATAAGGGTTTTATACGGACTATCTTGTATATTGAAACATTATAAGCCCGGGGACTAAAATAATCAAAGAAAAAATGAGGGGCAATCAGGGGAAAAATAAGTATCTGAGGTGGCCTTTCCAGCCGCTGAGGGTCTCCGGAATATTTCTCCAGTATAATGCAAGCATATGATCAAAAAATCGTTGATGATAATTGGCAATCCATCATAGTATGGTCCTTTCTTCGAAATTTCCTATCAGCAAATAATCTATCATCCAGCAGCATTGGAACAGGAGTGTGTCATGATACAGGATAATGATGCGGTAATCGTCAGTTCGATACGGACAGCCCTGGGTGCCTATAATGGGACCCTGTCTTCCATGGATGCTACGGATTTGGGTGCCATTGTGATCCGCGAGGCGGTTAAGAAGGCCGGGATTCAAAAGAGCGATGTCCAGGAGATTATTATGGGGATGGTTCTTCCCTGCGGTTATGGTCAGAACCCGGCGAGACAAGCCGCCATAAGGGCGGAAATGCCGATGGAGCCGGGGGGGCTTACCGTTAACAAGGTATGCGGATCGGGTCTCATGTCTGTCGTACTGGCATCGGAGCTCATCAAGTCTGGGTATGCCGAGGTTGTTGTCGCGGGGGGCATGGAAAACATGAGCAAAGCGCCCTACTATCTCCCCAATGCCCGCTGGGGGGCTAGAATGGGGGACAGTCCGTTAATGGATCATATGGTGCACGACGGCCTCTGGGATATCAACAACAACTATCATATGGGGACGACTAACGACATCATCAGTCGGGAATGGGAGATCAGCCGGGAGGATCAGGATAAATATGCTCTTGGCTCCTACGACAAAGCTCTCAAATCCATCCGGGAAGGGGTCTTTAAGGACGAGATTGTGCCGGTGGTCATGAAATCAAAAAAGGGGGATGTCGTTTTCGACACCGATGAATGCCCTCGGGCGACGAGTCTCGAATTATTATCTAAAATGAAACCTGCCTTTACCAAGGATGGCTTTGCCACTGCCGGGAATGCTTCGGTCATAAGCGATGGTGCTGCAGCGGCCGTTGTTATGAGTTATAAAAAGGCGAAAGCTCTGGGGCTTAAACCTCTGGTGAAAATCGTTGCCTCCGGCTCGGCAGGGGTCGATTTGCCTCATGTTTTGATGGCACCCATAAAATCCATTCCTCATGTATGCAGAAGGGCGGGGATCGAAATCAAGGATATAGGCCTTCAGGAGATCAATGAGGCTTTTTCCGGTTCTACTCTGGCAGTCATGAAGGAATTAAAGCTGGACCGGGAGATCGTCAATGTCAACGGAGGGTCGGTGGCGCTGGGGCATCCCATAGGAGCTTCCGGGGCCCGGGTCCTGGCAACCCTGATACATGAGATGAAACGCAGGAAGACAAAGCTGGGCGCAGCCTCTCTATGCCTTGGTGGGGCTGAGGCCGTTACTATGATTGTTGAGAATATAGAATGAGCTCTATCCCCGCTTCTTCTATCATCTCCTCTGCGAGGCTGTCTTTGTAAGGGTTTTTGAAGACGAAGCGATCTATGCCGCTGTTAATGAGCATCTTGGTGCAGATGGAGCAGGGCTGGTGAGTGATGTAAATCCAGGCTCCCTTGATGGAAACCCCGTGAAGGGCGGCCTGGATGATCGCGTTCTGCTCGGCATGCAGCCCGCGGCAGAGTTCGTGCCGTTCCCCTGATGGGATGTTGTATTTCGATCTCAGACAGCTTTCCGTCGTACAGTGAGATATTCTTGAGGGAACCCCGTTGTATCCCGTCGTAAG
>CALCJG010000071.1 GCA_937967705.1 uncultured Spirochaetia bacterium | reverse complement strand
AAGGGCTGCCGTCTCGCCGGGCTTCTCCATGGGGATGAGATGCCCAGCCCCCTCCACGAGACGGTACCGGCCGGAAGGAATGAGCGAGGCGGCTTTCTTAAGATCGATGAAATGCCGGTTGTCGCTCAACTCCCCCTCCACCACCAGCACCGGGCAGGCGATGCCGGGCAGCAGGGGCCAGGGATCGCGCTTCTGCGAGCCCATAAAGAGCGCCGCCTCCCTCCGGGGATGGCAGAGGAGATTGAGCCCCCCGGTCTCCCCGGGGACCATGCCGTACCGTATGTAGAGGTCCAGCATCTCGTCGTCCCAGTTTCTAAAGAGCGCCCGGGAGCGCAGGTAGTCCCGGGCCTCGGAGGCGTCCTCCCAGTGATTCCTCCGCTTGATGGACTTGGAGGCCAGGGGATGCTGATCGATGGTGAGGTCCATCTGATATATCTCCCCGGGCAGAAAGATGGGCTCAAAGAGGACCATGCCCCGGGCCACGGGTCCGTGCAGCGCCTCGGCCAGGGTCATCACGGTGGCCCCCATGGAGTGCCCCGCCAGCAGGGGCCTTTCCACCCCCAGTCCCTCGCAGAACCGGCAGAGATCGTCAGCCAGGAGCATCCACTCCAGCCCCTCCTCGGGCTCGGCGTGCCGGTGATCGCAGAAATAGGGGGCCAGCACGCGGTACTCCCCCGCCAGGCTCCGGGCCAGGGGATGCCACAGCCAGGGCAGGAAACCCGTGGCGTGCAGCAGGATAACCGTGGGACCGTCCCCGGGATAATAAAGGTACTGAACCTCGGCATCGCCGATGTTCTGGGAAAGGATTTCCGGCTGGTTCATATCATCGCTCCTGCTCGCTTTTCTCTCCGCTCTCCGGGCGGACCGGGCCTCAAGGCTACGCATCATCCTAACATCACGCCCCTCTCCGGCAACCATATTTTACCCCGCTGCCAACTGTTCAAAGGAAGGGGTGTGATAAGCGCCGCCGCCTGATCCGTTTCTCAAAGCGCATCGATCCGCTTCAGATACTCCCCCATGGCAAACTTCCGCCGCAGACCCGCGGCGTTCATGTAGCGCACCTTGCCGAAAACCGGCCGCGAGCCCCAGGCGCGGTCGTGCTTTCCGAAGCACCAGGCCACGCCGGCAAAGCCTCCGGGGTCCCTCCCGTCGAGGCCGTAGGCGTTGTTGAGCCGCAGGGCCCGTCGGAAACCCTCCTCCGGCGTGAGGCTCCATTCGAGGATCTTCTTGCCCCAGTACATGCGCATATAGCCGTGCATGTGTCCCGCAAGGAGGAGCTCCCGCTGGGCGGCGTTCCAGTAAGGGTCGTGAGTCCGGGCCTCCTCCAGCTCCCTGTCGGTATAGAGGTAGTCCCGGGGGTCCCCGGCGTGCTCCTCCATGGTCTTTCGGGCCCAGGCGGGCAGTCCCTCCCAGGCGTCGTAGCGGGGATTATAATGGACGTAGTTGACCGCCAGCTCCCGCCGCACGATAAGCTCTTCCAGGATGATGTCCGCCCCGGGGGACGGGCGCTCCCGCACCTGCAGGGCCGCGTAGAGCGGCGACAACTGGCCGAAATGGAAATAGGGGCTCAGACGGGAGATGCAGTCCCGGGAGGGATCATTCCGCTCCTCCGGCACCCGCGCGAGCCTGTCCTCGATGAATTCCTCCAGGAGCCGGAGGGCCTCGGAGGTCCCTCCCTTCAGGCGGGGGCGGTATTCCCTCTCCCGTACGATATCAAGCCCCCCGAGCAGCCCCTCGATATCCTCCGGGTCCTCCGAGGGGATCTCCCCCCCCGGAAAGGGGGTTGCAAGCCTCCGCTCCTTCAGGGGCAGAAGATATTCCTCCAGTTTTCTGAGCAGACGGGGCCGGAAGGTCCCGGCGCTAAACTCCTCCTTGGACGAAGCCTCTTCCACTGGCACGATGACATCGCTTTCCACCTGCATGAGGGGACAGCGCAGGGAGGCGGCCGCCCGCTCCCGCCACTGCCTCTGAATACGGAGATATCCCCGGTCCGTTACCATCAGGGCCGCATGCTCCGCCAGGGCGATGGCCACATCAGCGGGGTCCCCCCGGCGCAGGATGAAGCACGCCCCCCGCTCCCGGAGATCCCGGGCGGTCTCCGCCAGCCCCTGAAGCATAAACCGGTACTGCCGCTCCCGGGCCTCGGGAAACCGGTCTGTCATTCCGAAACAGACCATAAGCGGCAGACCCAGGGTGTTGGCCCGGTAAACCGCGTACTCCAGGGCGTGGTTCCATCGGGCCCTCTGGGACTGCTGCATCCAGTAGAGGACATAATCCCCCTCAACCGGGGACCTTTCGTTCAGGGGCCTGATCCTGGTATCCGGAATCATCATCTCCTTCCGACCCGTCGGTTTGACCCGGGTCAATACTCTCCCTCAAGGATAGCATGGCAAGGGGAGATTATCCAGTGATAATTTTCCCTGCCTCCGTACTGCCCCCCCGTAGCCGTTTGCCCCTAATATGGTTGACAGAAATCCCGACAGGTGTCATGGTTACAAAGATGTACCAGCAATCCTGCGGGCTCACGGATGTTCCCGCATTATCCCTCATGTGCAAGGAGCCAGAAACATGTCCGAAAACAAAGTGATGAAATCTATGGACGGCAACATGGCGGCCGCTCATGTTGCCTACGCCTTTACCGAGGTGGCGGCCATCTATCCCATTACCCCGTCCTCCCCCATAGCGGAAACCATTGACGAATGGGCGGCGGCGGGCAAAAAGAACCTCTTCGGAAACGTGGTGCGCGTCATCGAGATGCAGTCCGAGGCCGGGGCGGCCGCCACCATGCACGGCGCGCTGCAGGCCGGGGCCCTCTCCTCCACCTACACCGCCTCCCAGGGTCTGCTGCTGATGATCCCCAACATGTACAAGATGTCCGGCGAGCTGCTCCCCGGCGTCATGCACGTGACGGCGAGGTCCCTTTCCACCCACGCCCTCTCCATCTTCGGGGATCATTCCGACATCTATGCGGTCCGTCAGACCGGTTTCGCCATGCTGGCCAGTTCCAGCGTACAGCAGGTCATGGACCTGGGGGCCATCGCCCATCTCGCCGCCATCAAGAGCCGGGTTCCCTTCCTGCATTTCTTCGACGGGTTCCGCACATCCCATGAAATCCAGAAGATCGAGGTGATAGAATACTCCGACCTGGAGGGGCTCCTCGACTTTGCCGCCGTGGACGCCTTCCGGCGCAGGGCCCTCAACCCGGAGAACCCGGTCACCCGGGGCACCTCACAGAACCCGGACATCTTCTTCCAGATGCGGGAAGCCTCCAACCTCTTCTACGAGGCCATACCGGACATGGTGGAGGGCTACATGGCGGAGATCAGCGCCATCACCGGCCGGGAATACCACCCCTTCACCTACTACGGCGACAGCAACGCCGAGTTCGTGGTGATAGCCATGGGTTCCGTCACCGAGAGCCTCCACGAGGCGGTGAACACCCTCCGCGAGCGGGGAGAGAAGGTGGGCGTCGTGACGGTACACCTCTACCGCCCCTTCTCCAAGCGCTACCTGATGAAGGTGATACCGGTTACCGTCAAGCGGATTGCCGTCCTCGACCGCACAAAAGAGCCCGGCGCCAACGGCGGTCCCCTCTACCAGGAGATCAAGGAGATCTTCTACAACATCGACCGCCGCCCGATGATCGTTTCGGGAACCTACGGCCTCTCCTCCAAGGACACCACGCCGGGCCGGCTGCTGGCGGTTTTCGACAACCTCAAGTCCTTCGAGCCGAAGAATTTCTTCACCGTAGGTATCGTGGACGACGTGACCTTCCGTTCCCTTCCCGTGGGCGAGCAGCGCTTTCTGGGGCCCAAGGGCACCATGGCCTACAAGTTCTACGGCGTAGGGGCCGACGGAACCGTGGGGGCCAACAAGAACTCCATGAAGATCATCGGCGACAATACCGACTACTACGCCCAGGCCTATTTCGCCTACGACGCCAAGAAGTCAGGGGGTATCACCATATCGCATCTTCGCTTCGGGACCGAACCCATCAAGTCCACCTATCTCATCCATCACCCCCGCTTCGTGGCCTGCCACGTACCGGTCTACATCTACCAATACAACATGCTGGACGGCCTGGACAAGAACGGGACCTTCCTGCTCAACAGCATATGGGACGCCGAGGAGACCAAACGCCGCCTCCCGGACCAGATGAAGAAATACATGGCGGACAACAACATACAGTTCTACATCATCAACGCCACCGCCATCGCCGAGGAACTGGGGCTGGGCTCCAGGACCAATTCCATAATGCAGGCGGCCTTCTTCAAGCTGGCCAATGTCATGGACTATGACCTGGCCGTTGAGAAGATGAAGGAGGCGGTCAAGAAATCCTACGGCCGCAAGGGAGAAAACATTGTGCAGATGAACATCGCCGCCATCGAGCGCGGGGGCAGCGAGGTCGTCAAGGTGGACATCCCCGAGGAGTGGAGGCGGATCAGCCTGCTGCGCAAGCACGCCGAGGAGCGGGAACTGCCCAAGTTCATCCGCAAGGTGGTGGGCCCTATCAACCGGTACGACGGGGGCTCCCTGCCGGTGAGCGCCTTCCTGGACAACGCCGACGGCACCTTCCCGCAGGGCACCACGAAATACGAGAAGCGCGGAATAGCGGTCAACGTTCCCGAGTGGCAGCCGGACCAGTGCATACAGTGCAACCAGTGCTCCTACGTCTGTCCCCACGCCGTCATCCGCCCCTTCCTCCTCAACGAGGAGGAGGCCAGGGGCCTTCCCGACGGAACCGTGCTCCTGGACGCCAGGGGCAAGGGCCTGGAAGGGCTTAAATTCCGGATACAGATCAGTCCCCTGGACTGCACCGGTTGCGGCAATTGCGCCGATGTCTGCCCGGCAAAGGAAAAGGCCCTCATCATGAAACCCATCGACACCCAGACCGAGCAGGGGTATCTCTGGGAATACTTCACCAACCGTGTCAGCTACAAGGATAACCTCATACCGAAGACGACGGTCAAGGGCAGCCAGTTCTCCCAGCCCCTCTTCGAGTATTCCGGGGCCTGCGCGGGATGCGGTGAGACCCCCTACATCAAGCTCATCACCCAGCTCTTCGGGGAGCGGATGATGATCGCCAACGCTACGGGCTGTTCCTCCATCTACGGCGGAACGGCCCCGTCAACGCCCTACACCACCAATCCCCAGGGACACGGACCCGCCTGGGCCAGCTCCCTCTTTGAG
>CALCJG010000070.1 GCA_937967705.1 uncultured Spirochaetia bacterium | reverse complement strand
GGTGGTCTCCGGCGAGCCGAACATCACCCCGATCTTGTGGCGTATCTGGTTGATGAAGATGACGCTGGTGTTGGACTTGGAGATGATCCCCGTGAGTTTGCGGAGCGCCTGGCTCATGAGGCGGGCCTGCAGTCCCATGTGCGAGTCGCCCATCTCCCCCTCTATTTCCGCCTTGGGGACCAGGGCGGCCACGGAGTCGATGACGATGATGTCGATGGCGCCGGAGCGAACCAGGGCCTCGGTGATCTCCAGAGCCTCCTCGCCGGTGTCCGGCTGTGATACCAGGAGTTCGTCGGTGTTGACCCCCAGCTTGCGGGCGTAGGTGGGGTCCAGGGCGTGCTCGGCGTCCACGAAGGCCGCGATGCCCCCGTTCTTCTGGGCCTCCGCCACCACGTGCAGCATCAGCGTGGTCTTGCCGGAGGATTCCGGACCGAAGATCTCCGTGATGCGGCCGCGGGGGATGCCCCCGATGCCCAGGGCGATGTCCAGCTCGATGGAGCCGGTGGGGATGGCGGGAACCTTGACCTTGGCCGAATCATCACCCAGCCTCATGATGGATCCCTTGCCGAACTGTTTCTCTATCTGAAGAATGGCCGATTCCAGGGCCTGTGACTTCTGGTTCAACTCTTTTTGTTCTGACATGGATGTCTCCTCTTTGGGGTTGCTTGATAAACATTGAAGGGAAAAATCGTATTATGTCTACTAAATATTACGCCCGCACCCGCGAAAAATGTAAAAGTTTTCCTGGGAATCCCTATCCCTCTTGATCCAAGGTAATCCGGATCGGGAAATATGTCAATAAAAATACTATACGCATATATAGTTTTATTCCAGTTCCAATTTTGTGCCGCCCCTCATCCCTCTGAAGGCCAGCGGTTATGCATGATGGGTGCCGCGGGGAAGGGATCTGCCGCTATACGGACGGGACTGATCCGAAACAAAGGACTTGCCCTGAGGGGGACAGGGTGGCCTATGTTTTTACAAAGCAGGGGGATGAGAAGAACGATTACATCAGCCTGGATGGCAAAACCTTCGGGCCGTTTCCCCGGTCCCGGATAAGCCCCGTCTTCAGCCGGAACGGAAAGCAGTTTGCCTTCATTATCAAAAAAAAAGAACCGAGTGTTCCTTCAGGTGGGTTCGCAAAGCCTGGGGCCCCATTTCAGGATATTGTCGACGCCGGTTCTCAGCGCCGACGGTCGGCGCTATGCCTTCGTCTGTCAGGATGAGTTCGTTCATGTTCAGACGGAGAAGGGGCGCTGTGGGCCCTTCCTCTCCGCTTATCACCCCGATTCAGTTCCCGGGGGAATCATTTATACTTTCAGTACAGGGGCAAGGACGGGAGGTCGTATTTCCGGATGATAACAGGGTGCTGGGCCCCCTGGATTCCCGGGGAAGGCGTGGCGGGTCGGGGGGAAAGGTCATCCCGGGATTCGGTCCCGATGAACGCCGCTACTGTCTGCAGGTGATGAAGTACGAGGATGATCCGGTGAGACCCGGGCGGAGTCTGCAGCGCTACTACCTCAATACGGGGGAGAGGGTGTACGGCCCCTACCGCTACGCCGCCTTCCGGTTTCATCCCGACGGGCGGCTCTTTCTCGCCTATCTGAGGGACGGGAAGGCCTTTATTGAGACAGTGCCCTGGCAGATAGGACCCATGATTTTTTCCTTGCAACCTCCGCTCCGGGTTGTGTATACTCCGGGCCAGTCGAAAAATGCACCGCATCCCGGTTAGGGGGTAAACTGTCCATGGATATCTTTTCCGCCGTACTGATCATCGCCGGGCTGTCGCTCTTCGAGATAGTCAGCTCCATCGACAACGCCATCATCAACGCCGAGGTGCTGTCCACGATGCAGCCCAGGGCTCGGCGCTGGTTCCTCATATGGGGCATGCTCTTCGCCGTCTTCCTGGTCAGGGGGCTTCTCCCCTGGCTCATTCTCTGGCTTACGGTTCCGGGGTTGAGCCCCTGGGAGGCCTTCACCGCGGCCTTCAGCTCCGATCCCATGGTCAAGGCCTCCATCGAGAAATCCTCTCCCATGCTGCTCATGGGCGGGGGGACCTTCCTGGTCTTTCTGTTCCTCCACTGGCTGTTTATCGAGCATAAGAATTTCGGACTCTTCATAGAGCCCTTTTTTCAGAAGAGGGGGGTCTGGTTTTTTGCGGTGGTGTCCGTTTTTCTCACAGTGCTGGTCTGGTATGCCATGAAGGTGGGCAACATGGTGGCCTTTGCGGCGGTGGTGGGATCCACGGCCTTTTTCATCACCCACGGATTCAAACAGAACGCCGAGGAGAGCGAGCGCGACCTTCTGCAGAAGAAGATGTCCGACATCAGCAAGATACTCTATCTGGAGGTGATCGACATGACCTTCTCCATCGACGGGGTTCTGGGGGCCTTCGCCTTTACCCTCTCCATCCCCATCATCCTCCTGGGCAACGGGATCGGGGCGCTGGTGGTTCGGGAGGTGACGGTGAGCAATATCGAGCGGATAAAAAAGTATTCCTACCTGAAAAACGGGGCCATGTATTCCATCCTGGGACTGGGTACGGTGATGATCGTGGACGCCTTCGGGGTCCACATTCCTCCCTGGGTGACGCCCCTGGTGACCTTTTCCATGGTGGGCTTCTTCTTCTGGAAGTCTGTGCTGGAAAACCGCAGTCAGAATCCGGCAGGTGAAGTATGATTCGGGACTTTGCCTCCTTTCCCGGCATCCGGTTTCGCTGGATCGATGTGGTCTATCCCTCCGAAGAGGAGCTGGGCCGCGTGGCGGCGGAGCATAATCTGCATGCCACCTCGGTGCAGGACTGCCTTCAGCCCGAGCACCTGCCCAAATACGAGGAGATAGGGGATTCCCTCTTCATCGTAACCCGTCTCTTCGACCGAGAAGCATCTCCCGATGCGGCCACGGTGCGGGGGCTCACCCGGAAGATCGCTGTCTTTTTCCGCAGGGACTGCCTGATCACCATACACCGCGTGGAGCACGAATGCCTGGCCGGTATCCGCGACCGCTGGACAGGGAAAAAGCCCAACCGGCAGATGCCCCTTCGCCTCCTGCTGGATGTCATCCGGGAGACGCTTCTCTCCTACGAGATGCCCATCAATGAGGCGGAAAACCAGTTTGAGGAGTACGAAGACCGGATCATCGACGCCGGCTCGGACAGGGACATCATTAAGGAACTCTACAACCTGCGCCGCAGGGTTTTTGTATATCACCGGCTGATATCCCTCACCCTGGAACTCCTGTCCAAGCTGAGAAATGTCCCGCCCCAGAGCACCCCCTATCTCCAGGATGCCCGGGAAACGGCCCAGAAGCTCGCCTTCTACTCGGCCCAGCTTCTGGAAAACGTGAACAATCTCCTCAATCTCCATCTGGCCCTGTCGTCTCACCGCACCAACGAGGTGATGCGTGTCCTCACGGTCTTCTCGGTCTTCTTTATGCCGCTTACCTTCATCGCCGGGATCTACGGGATGAATTTCCTGAATATGCCCGAGCTGAAACATCCACAAGGTTACTACTATACGTTGATAGGCATGGGCTTATTGGTCCTGGTCATCTTCCTCTGGTTTCGTAAAAAACGCTGGCTGGGCTGAAGGCCCTGCACAGGAGCCGGAAATAAATAATTGACAGATAATCGACCCCCGTTTTAATTGTATTTTAGTTGATACAATAGTACAATTATCAGCCCGGGCGGCCAGGGTATTCCTCCCTCCGCCCTTATCACAACATCTTATAAAAAAGGACGGCAAACAATGAATGCTGCGGACAAAGTTTTGCCCCGGTGGATCCCCCTGCTGGGGGGTATACTGGGAAGCACCACCTGCGGTGCCCTGCTCTATGCCTGGAGCGTTTTTATCAAACCCCTCAACGCTCAGTTCGGCTGGGATCGGGCGGATATCGCTCTCGCCTTCGCCATCGCCTGTCTCATCTTCGGCCTGATGACCTTCCCGGCGGGACGGCTGAGCGACCGTTACGGTCCCCGTGTGGTGGTTTTGACCGGCGGGATCATCCTGGGGATCGGATTTGTCCTCTCGGGGTTTATCACCACCAAATGGCAGCTCTATGTCACCTACGGAATCATCTCCGGCTTCGGGGGAGGGCTTATCTACCTGCCGCCCATCGCCACGGCGCCCAAGTGGTGGCCCGACCGCAAGGCCCTGGCCACGGGTTTTGCGGTGGTGGGTCTGGGGCTCGGCTCCTTCATCATGGCGCCCCTGGCCACCTACATCATAGAGAATATCGGCTGGCGCTATGTCTTCATCTACGTGGGAATAGCCATGGGGGTGATGGCGGTGATTGCGGCCTTCTGCCTGAAGGTTCCGCCTCAGGGATGGAAGCCCGAGGGCTGGACCCCGCCTGCGGGGGATAACAGCTCAGCGGGGAGCGCCTTCCGGGACTTTACCCATCAGGAAACCTACAGGACCGTTCAGTTCTGGCTGCTCTACCTGGCCTATTTCTGCGGCTCCTTCGCGGGGCTCATGGTGATCGGTCACATCGTGGGGCATGGGCGGGACCAGGGACTGGACGCCATGACGGCCGCCGGGGCCGCAAGCTGGCTGGCCATAGCCAACGCCGCCACACGAATACTCATCGGACAGGTGGCGGACAAGATCGGGACGAGAATCAGTTTTGTAACCGTTTTTGCCCTTCAGGTGGGTGCCATGCTGCTTCGCTATCCTTCGGGACAGGCGTACTGGGTCCTCTGGCACGTGTCGGCCCTGATTGGCTGGAACTACGGGGCCATGTTTACCCTCTTTCCCGCCACCTGCCTGCAGTACTTCGGCCAGACGGCCCAGGGCTCCAATTACGGTCTTCTCTTCAGTTCCTGGGGACTGGCCGGTTTTGCGGGGCCTTATGTGGGTGGCTGGCTCAAGGACATGACGGGCACCTATTATGTTCCCTTCCTCGTAGGCGGGGTGGTGGTGGCCGTTTCTGTGGTGATTATGGCGCTGATAAAGCCGCCGGTGAAGAAAAGCGCCGCGGCTTAGCGGCTCCTGAAAAGTTATGCGGCTCTCTGGAGGGAGCCGCATAACCCCTCCTGATTTTCTCCCGTCTCTCTGCTGCCGTCATGTTCTGGAAATGGATAAAATAATGATAATCCCTTTGACTCGGAGGGATACCGGGGATATGTTGTCTTTTGACGGTTTGAATGGAATTGAGAGGAATGCTATGGAGCGCTTTGTTTGGTATCAGGAATTGATTGATCTCAAGAATTGCTACATGCAAATGATTCAGGGAGATCAACTTTCAGAGCAGGAGAGGGAGGACATCACGGAGCGGTTGTATATTCTAAGCGATGTCCTCTATGAGATAAGTGAGCGGATGAGGGAACTGGAAGACATGGCCCGAACCCTTCTGGATCGATTCAAAGATCAGCCCCCCGGCGGTTCCGGAGTGTGACAGATGCGGATGTTGAGATCCTCACCCCTTCGTCAGGACCTCGTGCTGGCGCCGGCGGGCTGCCGTGTCGCGCTCAACGAAGAACTCCTCCCCGCTCGCGGGGTCGATGCCGGTGTAGTATATGACGGAGGATACGGTCATCGGCAGGGGGATGAAGGCCTGGGCCTGCTGGGGCACGAAGCGGAAGAGGGCCTGCACACGGGAGCGCATCTCCCTCATGTCCGTGAGACGGCATCCCGGATGGCAGGACATAAAGTAGGGGATGATGTAGAGCTTTTTACCCGCCGAACGCGCCGCCGAAAGGAAGGTCTCCCGGAAATCCTCCAGGCTGCAGAGCGGGGACTTTCGCATGGCCCGCAGTACGGCGGGAGCGGTGTGCTCCGGGGCGATCTTGAGCTGGCCGCTCACGTGACGGCGGGCCAGGTCTTTCAGGAGCGCCGGGTCGTCCCGCATGAAGAGGTCATAACGGATGCCGGAGCCCACGGTCACATGCTTGATTCTGCCGATCCCCTCCGCCCTCCCGAGGATATCCACCCATCCCGCCGTGTCGAGTGTCAGGTTGGGGCATAGCTCGGGGTAGGTGCAGCTCTCCCGGGCGCATTTCCACCCGATTCGGCAGGCGGCCCCGTACATATTGGCGGAGGGGCCGCCGATGTCGGTGATGTGCCCCCGGAAGTCTCTGCCCGCGGCTATGCGCTCCGCCTCCTCCAGAAGCGATTCCGGGCTCCGGCTCACGATGGTCCGCCCCTGATGGAGGGCCAGCGAGCAGAAGGCGCAGCCGGACACGCAGCCCCGGTGGGCATTCAGGGAGTCCCTTATCATCTCGAAGGCCGGGATGGGGTCAGAGCCGTAGGAGGGATGCGGTTTTCGGGAGAAGGGGAGGCTGTAGATCCTTTCCAGATCCTCCCGGGAGGTCTCCGCCGGGGGGTACTGCACGATGTAGCGCCGGCCCGCCGGTTGGGCCAGGATTTTGTGGCCGTTTCGGTAGAGCAGGCGGTAGAACTCCAGAAAAGCGGCCCTGTCGGCCATCACCTCCTCCTCGGAGGGGAGGATCAGCGCTCCCGGGGGAAGGGTCCGGGTGATTTCCGCAGTGCCGGGGATTCCGGAGAGGCTCTGACCCCTTTCCAGGCGCCGGGCAATCTCCGCCACCTGGCCCTCTCCCATGCCGTATACCAGAAGGTCGGCGCGGGAATCCTCGAGGATGGAGCGCCGTACACTGTTGTCCCAGAAATCGTAATGAACGAAGCGGCGCATGGAGGCCTCAATCCCGCCGATGATGAGGGGAACGTCCTTGTAGGCCGCCCGGATCAGGTTGGAGTAGACCAGAACCGCCCTTTCCGGCCTCATCCCCCCCCGGCCCCCCGGAGAATAGGGGTCGTCGTTGCGAACCTTTTTGAAAGCTGTATAACGGGAGAGGAGGGAGTCCACATTCCCGGCGGTGACCCCGAAAAAGAGGCGGGGCTTCCCGAATCGGGTCAGGGATTCCGGTTCCCGCCAGGAGGGCTGGGCGATCAGGGCCGGACGGTATCCCAGGTTTTCCAGCACGCGGCCGATCACCGCGCTTCCAAAGGCAGGGTGATCCACATAGGCATCGCCGGTCACGAGGACCGCATCGGGCCGGTTCCACCCAGCCATTTCCATCTCATCCCGGGTAAGGGGCAGGTATTCAAGAGCCATAGGGCCATTATAGCATACCCCTACGACGGGCAAGAGAAATATTTGTTGAAAATATCGGCAATCGCCTGTAGGGTTGTGCCGTTTGCGGCAGTGCCATTCCGAACGGCTTCCGGCCTGCAGGGGGAAGATACAACGGAATATAAATTTAATTGAAGGAAAAGATAATGAAAAAGGGCATTAAGGGGCGTTTTGCGATACTTGGCCTTGCGCTGTTCCTTTCTGTTGTAACGGGATTTCCGTCATCTTCCCTCAGCGCCGGGAGCTTCCCTGTCAATTTTTACTATGAGAAGTATGTCAGCAAAGGGGATCTGGTTTATATGGAAACCGTTTCCGTACGGGAATTGCTGAATCATCTGAAGAGTTTTTACCTGGCCCTGCGGGGGGATGAAGGGGCCAATGAGCTGATGATGCTGGGTCCCACGCTGCAGAAGGAGATCGGGATCAATCCGATGGATCCTGAAGCACTCAAGAAGATCGGCATCAACATCGCGGCGCCCCTGGGCATGGTGGTAAAAGAGGCCGATTTATCGGCTGATCCCCTCCAACCCGGGAAAAAGCTGAAAAAGATGGTCAAGGGCTTCATCGTCTTTCTGCCCGCCAGGAATTCCAAGACCCTCTATGACTATTTCCGGCTTATGCTGGCCCGGAAGGATGAGATGAACCAGAAGGCTGGAAAGGCGCCCGCGAATTTCAAGGAAATACAGAAGAACAAGCTCTTCGGAAGCGAAACCCGGAGGGTATTCGTGGCCCGGGGAGATAAATTCGTGGTGGTGGCGGACAATCAGGAAAACGCTCTCAGATACACGGCCAAATCCTCCTCCCCCATTTCCGCTGATCCCAAATTTGTCCTCTTTAAAAAGGAATCCCGCCGGCATTACGGGGCCATGAAGAATATCTCCATGATGTTCAACTGGAATCAGTCTGAAGTGGATTTGACCGGCCTTGCGGCAAAAAAACCGACGGAATTTGTCACGGGTATGAATTTCAACCTCGCTCTGGCCAAGGAACTTGCGGAGAACGTGACCGGCAGCGGCGGCATTGGAATCATAAACGCGGATGGAATCTCCTATAAAAGCCTTACGCTCTACAGGGCGGGATACATGACAGACAGCAGCAAGATGTATCCCAAAATCATTCTCAAGGAGGGCCGGCCCCTCCTGGCAGACTATATGAGGATCAACCCGGTCTTCTATTTGAACCTGAAGGTCAACTTCCCCGAGTTCCTCAATATGATGGGGATGATGGACCCCAACTTCAAAAAACAGATGGAAGCGATGCAGACGGAGACCAAAACCAAGATCGGGATGGACATCAACGAGGATTTCTTCCAGAACATACAGGGCAGTATAACCCTTCTTCTTTCCGAGTTTCCTCCCAATGGGAAGATGATGAACGAGCTGGCCAACTGGCAGGGCTCCCTCAGTGTGGGCTACAAGAAGGAAAAGGCGGCGGTGCTGAAGCAGTTCATTGAGAAGATGTTTGCCGAAAGCGAAAAGACCGACAAGAATATGCGCCTCAAATCAGCCAAGATGGGCAGCGGCGTGCTCTACACCATTGAGAACGAGAAAACGCTCCCCAAGCCCCCCGGTGATCAGAGCCCTCCGGTCAAGAAGGTGGAGTATTTCTATCTCTACATGGGCGAGGAGGAGGCAATCATGTCCTTCAACAGGGAGCACATTGACACTGTTCTCAAGGCTGTCAAGGGAGCCACGCTGATGGGGAGCCTTCTGAAGATATCCCCGACGGATCAGAACAGGACGAAGGTGGTTTTTTATCTGAACGTGGATGCGGTACGGGTCTTCGTTACCCGGACCCCCCTGGCCTTCATGGCGATGCCTGTCCTGCCTTATGTGCAGAACATAGACAACTTCCACATCACTGCGACGGAAGGCAAGGACCTCTTTCTCTCGGAGATGAATCTGAGGCTGAAAAAAACCAGGGTCAAAGGGAAATAGCTCCTGGGCTTAAGGCTTCCTTTTGTCCCGCACGTGAGACGGAACAGGATAGATGAACGGTTTTCCTGATACGGGGTTGTCCGCTGAGATGCAGACCGCCCCGAAGAGGCGCTCGATGAAATCGTAGCGGATGATCTCCTCCGGAGTGCCCTGGCCGAAGAGTGTCCCTTCCTTCAGAGCCACGATGCGGGAACAGTATTCCGAGGCGGCGTTGATATCGTGAAGTACCGCAATGACGGTGGAGCCCTGATCGTTGAGCCCGTGCAGGACGTCCATAATCTGCAGGGAGTGCGACAGGTCCAGATGAGTGACGGGCTCGTCCAGCAGGATGAGCCCGCTGTTTTGTACCAGCGCCCGGGCTATGGAGGCCAGCTGCCGCTCCCCTCCTGAGAGCTCATTGAGAGGCCTGGCGGCCAGGTGGGGGATGCCGGTTTTCTCCAGCGCCCCTGCCATGGCGCTTTCCCCTGTTTTCGATGAAAACTCCAGGAGTCCCTGATGGGGGAAATGCCCCAGGCGCACAAAGTCCCGGACCGTAAAGGACGATGTCTCGCCCAGATACTGCTGGACCATGCTTAGGTTTCGGGCCAGCTCTTTGCCTCCGTATTCCGCGAGGGGTCTGCCCATTAATTGCAGCGATCCCCCGCAGGGCTCTAACAGACCGCCCATCACCTTGAGGAGGGTGCTCTTGCCGGCGCCGTTGGGGCCGATGAGGCCCAGGAACTCCCCCTTTTGCACCTCCAGATCGACATCCTGCAGCACGGTCTTGCTGCCGTAACCCGCACATACGCGTTTCAGTTGAAACACAGTCCTCACTGCCGGCCCTCCCTCACTAGAAGAAAGAGGAAGAAGAGCCCTCCGATGAATCCCGTAATGATGCCGGCGGGAATTTCGTAGGGCAGTGCGGCGGTCCTGCCGATGGTGTCGGACAACGCCAGAAAGACGCCCCCTGCCAGGGCCGAGGCCGGCAGGAGTCTGCCGTGGTCTGCACCGATGAGCCGGCGCATCAGGTGGGGGACGACCAGGCCCACGAAGCCGATGATCCCCGCGAGGGAAACCGACAGGGCCGCCAGAAGCGAGGCTATCCAGAAGAGATTCATCACGTCGGAGCGCCCTATCCCGTGGCTCCGGGCGAACTCGTCCCCCAGTGAAAGGATGTCCAGGTGCCGGCGATAAAGCAGGGAGAGGAGCAGAAGTAGGAGCATCAGAAGGGCCGCCCGTCCGGCCAGGGCGTAACGGGCCAGGGACAAATCACCCATAAGCCAGAGAAGGGCCTTGTGTACCTCCTGGGCTTTGGTGAAGGCAAAGATGAGCAGAACGCCGGAGGAGAGCACGAAGCTCAGAGCGATCCCCGCGAGTATCAGCGTGGAGCCGCCGAAGCCCCGGAGGCGGGATATGCCGAAAACGATCAGTACCGCTGCCAGGCTTCCGGCAAAGGAAAAAAGAGTCAGGAAAAGGGGTCCGAGTGAAAAAACAACCGCCAGGGTGGCGCCCAGGGCCGCACCACCGGAGACTCCCGTGGTGTAGGGATCGGAGAGGGGGTTTTTCAGCACTGCCTGGAATATAGCGCCGCTTACGGAAAGGGATGATCCGATGAGGAGGGCCGTAAGGAGTCTGGGGAGGCGAAGGTGGAACAGGATCTGGAGATCGAGACCGGCCCCATTCCCGGAGAAGTACTCCGTCAGCCTCAGGGGGGAGATGAACCGGGACCCAAGGGAGAGGCAGAGGAGGAGCAGACCGAGGGCGGTGAGGAGCAGTAGAAAGTATTTCAGGGCTCTATTCATGGCTCTTCCCCCGGCCTCTTATGAGGGGAGCGAGGTACTCCACAGAATGGACGTAATCCTCCGGCGTGTAGTAGGGGACGCGGCTTATTTCAATGGAGTGGATGCGCCCCTCTGAGAGGGCCTTCATGCCCGAAAGGCCCTTCAGAAGCTTTCCGAAGAATTCCGGAGCTCCGGCTTCCATGGAGAGCAGACAGTCGGGATCGGCGGCGGCGAGATATTCCGTGGAAAGGACCGGATAGGGGCTTTTAGCCCACTGAAGGATGTTTCTTCCGCCGGCATCCCGGAGCATCTGATGGATGAATGAGGAGCGGGAGGCCGCGATCAGGGGCCGATGGGATATGAAGAAGGCAACTGTGGCCGATTCGGCAGAGGCTCTGACCCCCTGGAGGCGCCGGCGGTAGATTGTCAGTTTTTTCATGGCCAGCTCCTCCCGGTTGAGCATACGGGCAAGAGCTAGGTAATTTCGGCAGATATCTTCAAAACTCCGGGTCCGGGGGAAGGTATACACCGGCAGTCCCAGGCTGCGGAGTCTGTCCACCGACTGGATGGGATTGTCTTCCTCTGAGATGAGGACGGTATCGGGTCTCAATGTGATGATTCGTTCCAGCGAGGGCTGGATGAGAGTCCCCACCAGATCCACGGATCTTTTCAGGGGGGGGTGATAGGTTGTGACTCCCACCAGCCGGTCTTCCGCCTGTAGGTCGACGATCTGCCGGGTCAGCGAGGGGGAGAGGGAAACAACACGCTTCGGTGATACCGGCACCATCCCCGGAGGGGTCTCAATACCTGAGGGAATAAAGAGAACATCCAGAGCGGAAAACATGAGCAGAGGCAGGAGGATGGGGAAGAAAGAACGCATGGGCTGCACTCACCCGGATGGTCCGGCCTACTCCCGCCATAGACCGCTTACAAGGGCGGCCAGGATATAAACCACGGGTACGATGATATTGAGGTAATAGCCCACAGTCAGGGTGTGCGGGTCGGCCTTGGTGATCTTGTCTGCCATGGGGAGGTAGATGACCCAGGCGAGATAGTAGGCGTTGAGTGCTACACGGATTACGAGTACATAAAACCCCCTGAAATAGACAGAGGCGAACATGATCATGGCGATCCCGATCAGGTAGACGGCGAGAGGGTTGTTGGTGTAGGAGTAACTTTCAAAGATGTAGAACTTCGCCATGGGGAGCACCACCGCGAAAAAGGCGCCGATGATGTTGAGGAAGATGACCTTCTCCGGCAGGGTGATCTCCTGGAATTTTTCATAGAGGCTGGTGCCGATCTGAAAGAGCAGGTTGAAAACCCAGAGCAGAAGGTTCTTTATCAGCGTCAGCAGATAGACCGTGATGTCCAGCAGCATGTCCGTAATTCTCATGGTATCAGTGAAACCTCGTCTCTTGCAGTCTTGACCACAGGGGTGTCCGGAGATCGGAAAGCACACGTCTGAACTCCAGTCACGAGTGGATATCTCGTATGCCG
>CALCJG010000069.1 GCA_937967705.1 uncultured Spirochaetia bacterium | reverse complement strand
GGGGATTACACTTAAACTGGTAGAAATATCTGTCTTGACGATGGGGTGCAGCTCCGATGGGATGATAACTTGATATGTAACGTTGAACCTTTTTGTAAATTGATTTTTATACTTGAGTTTTTTGAACCGTCCAAAATTAAAAGAGAAGGGGGATTTTTTCAGATCGTAGTTTTTCCGGGCGCAGAGCTTCCCCCCGCCCGAAGAGATGATGTCTCTCAGGAGATAAGGCCCGCCAATACTACTTTTCCGACATCCTGACGAAAACGTCCGCCTCATCCAGATGGTGCGGGATCGTCTTTTTGTGCCAGTGCTCCCGGTCGTACTCGGACATTCTGATGAAAACCTCACCCTCTTCGATATGATGCGGGATGGGCTTGTCCTCGAGGAGATGGAAATCCTCCTCCGCCATCTTAACGAAAACATCCGCTTCATCCAGGTGATGAGGGATCGTCTTCTTATGCCAGTGTTCCCGGTCGTACTCGGACATCCTGATGAAAACCTCACCCTCTTCGATGTGTTTCATCACCTTCATGACCTTCCTCCCTGATACTGATTGGAACCGCCGCCGGTCCGACTGTGCCGGAGACCCCCCATCCCGCGGCCTGACAGTCGAAGGGCTTATTCCCCAGCCGACGGACGGTTCATTAATAATATAACAATAAAGAGAGGGTGTAGTCTAATTTTATATCATCCCGCAGGGGGCGCAATTTTTGTGAAAAAACCTTTGACAGCTCCCTGTCCCGGGGGAACCATGAAGCGGAAAGGAAACGGCCGCACAACAGGGCGTATTCCTCATCAATCATGAATGGGAGGGGGATAGCCCCGAACCCGAAATCATGGATTTTCACAGGGGGCACCATGCTCAAATCCTTCAAGGAACTGGAACAGACGCTTCAATCCCTGGAAGACCGGCTGGGAGACCGCCGAACGGAACTGGACGACATTTTCCTCTGGCTGGATAAGTACCTGAGGTCCATCTACTCCTCCGACGAGCGGGACAAGAAGGGCGACGCCCTGACGGTTCCCCTGGACGCCGCCTTCAGCATCGCCATCACCCTCTTCCGCATCATAGACCGGGGCGGCAGCGGGCTCGATGACCGCATGGCGGAGGAGCTGACCAAGATAAGAGAGAAGTATCTGGGGGCATAAAAAACGGGGGATGAGATGTCCCCCGTTTTTCCTGACGGAACTACCGGTTCCGATCAATTCACATCATCCCCCGCGTACATGGCATCAATCTCCGAAGCATATTTTTCCTCTATCACACGGCGCTTGACCTTCTGGGTCGGCGTGAGCTCGCCGGTGGCCTGGGTCCACTCCGCCTTGATCAGCGTAAAGCGCCTGATCTGCTCCACACGGGCATACTGCCGGGTAAAGGAATCGATTTCCCTGCGGAAGAGTTCAACAGTCTTGTCGTTCTTCAGCAGTTCATCCACATCTCCGTACGAGATCCCCTGCTCTTTGGCCCAGCCCTCCAGTTCGGGAAGGACAGGAACGACCAGGGCCGAGAGGAACTTTTTCTTGTCTCCGATGACGGCGATCTGTTCGATATACCGGGTCTCTTTGACGCTGTTCTCGATGTTCTGAGGCGAGATATTCTTGCCGCCCGCCGTCACGATGATATCCTTGATCCGCCCGGTGATCCGCAGGCAATTGTCCTCGTCCACCATTGCGATATCCCCGGTCCGGAAAAATCCATCCGGCGTAAAAACCTCGCGGGTGGCCTCCTCGTTCTTGTAATAACCCGCCATCACCTGAGGTCCCTTGATGAGAAGCTCTCCGTCATCGGCGATCCGGATCTCGGTTTCCTTGATCGGCTGGCCCACCGTTCCCGGTTTGATGAACCAGGGACGGTTGAAGTTGGTTATGGGAGATGTCTCGGTGAGCCCGAATCCCTCCAGAATTTTCAAACCCATCCCAATGAAAAACTCCGCGTCCGAAACCGAGAGCGGCGCCCCCCCGGAGATCGCGAATCGCAGCCGATCCATGCCGAGGGCCACTTTCAGCTTGGAGAAGACCAGTTTGTCTGCGATCCGATACTTGAGGCTCCGTACGGGAAGGTCCCGGCAGACAAGAGGCAGGTTCTTCCTGGCCTGCCTGACGGCAAAACCGAAGATCTTCTGCTTGGAAGAGGGGGCGGAGGAAACCTTGGAGAGCACTCCGGCATGTATCTTTTCATAGATGCGGGGAACGCACACGATGATAGTCGGCCTGACCTCCTGAAAGTTCTCCATGATCGTCGTCATATCCACGGCAAAAGCGGTCTTGGCGCCGCTCTTGACGGCTCCGTGAAAGCCCGCGGTGCGTTCCAGGGAATGAGAAAGGGGCAGAAAGGAGAGATAGACGTCCTTTTCTGTCAGAAGATCCTGGCCGGTTTTCGGGTCACGCATCTCCTCCAGAGTGTTTTTAACGTTGGACACGAAATTGTTGTGGGTAAGCATCACCCCCTTGGGGTTGCCTGTCGTGCCCGAGGTATAGATGAGGGTGCAGAGATCATCTCCCCGGATCCCCCGAAGCCTCTCGTCGAAGAGGTTTTCATTCTTAGCGGCCTCTCCCTTTTCCAGGGCTTCCCTCAGCATCATCACCCCGTCGATCTTCCGGTCCAGTTCGTCAAAAATCACCACATCCCCCAGATTCGGCAGCTTTGTCTTCACCTCCAGCACCTTGTCCAGATGGTCCTTCGTGCCCACAAGACAGATCTTCGCCTCAGAGTTACCCAGTATGTATTCCGCCTCCTCGGCCGAGTTGGTGGCATAGATCGGCACATCGGCAGCCCCGATGGAGTTGATGGCCAGGGCGGCCAGATGCCATTCGTAGCGGTTCGGGGAAAAAACACTCACCCTGTCGCCCTTCCCTATCCCTCTGGAGAGAAGATAATACGCCAGAGCATGAACCATTCGATTCATTTCCATCCAGGAAATGTCCCGATAGGCTCCTCCGGTCTTATAAGCCGCATAGGCCCTTTCGCCGAGTTTCTCGGCATTGTTCTGAAAGATGGCGGCAACAGACGTTTCCTCATATTTCGGCATAAGCCCTCCTTTTTGTATAATGCATACTCAACACTAAAGCCCTCTGAAAATTAAGGCATATTATCCCCCGACCCTGGCTATGGAAAAATGCCACGGATAATCACATCAACCCATTTTATTGAGAAGCAGTTGAAAGAACCAGAAGAGTTTCAGAGACCTTATAATCACATATACAAACCGGGATTTGTCAATCATTCCACCGATACAAAGCACAGTTTTTGTAATTTTTTTCCGGGAAGGACGAGCGCGGCGGAACGGGGTGTCTGGAAAAGAGTGCATATATAGGATATAACCATGCCCAAGGGCTGGGGCCGGAAGGGGGTGATGTCTCCATTCCGGGCACCAGCGATTGAGACCTGAGACGATTTCCCCACTTACTTGGTTTCCACCACCTTCTGATGCGGTTTGACCATCTCGGTCTTGATCATCTTCCGCACCTGCTCCCGCATGACCGGGTCCTTCGTCAACTCGAACATCATTTTGTTGATCTCCTGGGACTTGGCGTCCTCCTGGGGAAAATCGTAAAGGCCGTGGTCGGTATAGTATTTGTGATCCCCCTGAAAGGCGAAGCGCAGGCGGCCCCAGATATCGTCCCGGAAGATCTTCATGCCTCCCACCCCCAGGAAGGTGGCGGGCTTAATATATCCCCGCACAGCGTAATCGACCATGCGGCGTGCCAGGTTTTCCAGCAGGGCGTCGGTCTCGCCGGAATCGGGGGATTCGTCCGTAACGATCCCCGCCAGGTTGGCCTGCTGAAATTCCGCGTAGGCCTGAAAGATTTCCCGCAGATTGGGGATCTGCCCCAGAGGTCCGGAAATGAGGAAACCGATCTGCTTGCCGATCAGGGTGGGCGTATGGGTGTTGAAGAAGCTCCTGTCGAAGAACTCCTTCCAGTCCGACGAGAGATAGCGGTCCTTCAGGCTCCCGGCCAGGATGAGCAGGTCGGCAGGCAGAAGGCTCTTTTCATAGAAGGGCCGGTAGCCGTCCTTGCCGTCGTAGGCGCAGACATTGTCGAAGCCGCATCGGATACAGCCCAGGCAGCCGCCCCGGATGTCTATCGATTCTAGGCTGACCGACTCGACCTCCCCGTCGAAACTCTCCCGGAAGCGGCGGATCATGGCCGCCAGGTTGCTCCCCTCAGACAGGGAATCGGTCAGGATCAGGGCCCTCTTTCCCTTCAGGACCGTTTTCTCCTTCACGGGCCCCGGCGTATAACGGGCCTCAACGGGACGGAGGGGCGGAAAATTCCTCGCGGTGGGATACCCCTTTTCCGCATGCTCAAAGAAGCTCTCCGCGAAGAGCAGGAGACCCTCCCGGCACTCATCCTTCATCAGATCGAACATGTCCGGCGAATAACCCCCGGCATACTTCATACCCAGATCATCGCAGACGGCGTTCATGTAATTGTGTGCGGTGTGGTCGAAGAAGTGTATGGAAGTGGTAAGGACCGCGGCATACTTTCCCCGGAAGGCGGATTCGACTCCCCGCTCCCCAATGAGCTCGATGAACCGCTTGCACTGCGAGGGGATAAGCAGCACATAGAGGGGAACCGACCAGATGACGCCGTCCGAAGCCTTCACGTCCTCTATGATCTCCCGGAAGGCATTCTCATCCTTCTCGATCTTCCGTATCCTCTGCCCTACGTGATGGACGTGAAACTCATGCCGGGGATACTTCTTCTGAATGAAGTTGATATACTGCAGCGTGACGCTGAGGTCCCCCTTGGGACTGCCGTTGATGACGGATATTTTCATTTTCGTCCTCCCTTAATTTTTTTGTTTGGGTCCGGCTGCTGCTCCTCCAGAAAGCGGACAAGCCATTCCCTTACGAAGGAATAGTAGTCAATGCCGAAGCGGAGTGTGGCCATCTTGCAGAAATCCACCGGCAGGGACTGAAGGTTTACCTGCAGGGCTTTGAGCTCCTCCACCTGACCTTCCAGATCCCTGATGTAATCCCCTATCCGCCGCCGCCTCTCCTGCTGCGGGAGAAAATCATAGAAAAAGATCTTCAGAAGCGCCTCGTCCCGAACCCGGGAGAGGGATATCCCCTGCCCCAGCCATTCCCGGAAGAGTTCCTCGCCGGCGGGGGTCAGGGAGTAGATCTTCTTCAGCTTGCCGCTTTCCACCCGCTCCTCCACCCGGACGAATCCGCCGCTTTCCAGCTTTTGGAAGGCCGGGTAGATGCTGCCGTAGCTGGTGTTAAAAAAGAAGCTCGTGCTCTTTTCCATCAGCGCCCGCACCTGATAGCCGGTCTTGGGTCCGTCCATCAGGAACCCCAGGAGGATTTTGTCCTGCATGCCACACTCCATATATCGTTTTGATATATATCTAATATATTTACCAGCTCCCCATTCGGCTACAAAAAAACCGGGGAAAAGGGAAAAAACGGGATGCCCCCCACGCCCCTGAACGACAATACCGCTTGACGCGGGGAGCCCCGTTTCTTTATCTTAAAGTCAGGCGGCCCCGGGGAGCCGCCACCTGAAAGGTTTTTCGGACCGGCCATGAATACAGGAAAGCATGTCAACATATGCCAGCCGGGGGGAGGCGCCTCCTGCGCCCTCTGCTGCGGCAGCCACAATTACAACGTCTCAGAGGATGAGATGCGGAGGATCTTTGCCCAGCGCCGGGCCCTCTACCGGGAACATATGGAAACGGTGGAGACCCGCCAGGGAAGCGGTGATGAGGTTGTGGACATAAACCGGGAGGAATTCTACCGCATGCGCCCCCCCAAGAGGATTGAGGACGCCATCCAGTGCCCCTACATAGGATATATCGACGATGAGGAAACCCTCATCGGCTGCCTGCTCTACGCCGGGAGCCGCCAGGGCGATATCCGCTTCAGCAACTTTCAGAACAACACCTGTGTCATCTTCTCCTGCCTGGCGCGGGAGATCCTCACGGAGGAGGAAATCCTCTATGCGGCGCGACTCACGGGAGACTGGTTTTACTACAGCCTGCTCATCAACGACATCAATCTGCTGCGTAAAACGGCTAAGGAGTTTCCCCGCCCGGAGGACGTACCGGAGGATCTCCTCGATAAAATTAAAGCAGGACTGCGCGAGGCCGCCTTCTGCGAGGTCCTTCCGCAGCCATGATACCAGGAGGTGAGTCATGAAAATATTTTCCGATTCCTTTCAGGACGGGGCGAACATACCCGCCAGGTACGCCATGAAGGCCGTGGCCGGGGGCGCAAACGTCTCCCCGCAGATCAGCCTTTCGGAGGTACCGGACAAGGCGCAGTCCCTGGCCGTCGCCCTCGTCGACCGGCATCCGATGGCCCGCAGTTGGGTTCACTGGCTGATCCTCAACCTGCCCTCGGACACCACCGGTCTTCCTGAGGGGGCCTCCCCGGACTCCCTGCCGCAAGGGGGTGTGGAGATGATCAACACCTTCGGTAAAAGGGGCTACGGCGGGCCGCAGCCCCCGAGGGGTTCCGGCGTCCACCGCTACGAGCTGACGGCATACGCCCTGTCGGGAACCCTCCCTGCGACGGTGAGGGAATTGTCCGAAAGGGAGTTCCTCCACCTGATTCAGCCGATGATCGTTGCCCAGGCCAGAATCACCGGGAACTTTGAAAACCGCTGAGAGCCTTTTCCGATCGATGAAGCCGGCGCTCCTCCCATAGATTTTATGGTTGAAAAATAAACCCCGCGGGTAACTCTTTGTTAGCCATTTGACCAAGAGGGTTTTATCATGAACAAGACAGAGAGACGCGAGGTAATCATCGACTGCGCCAAGGAGCTGTTCCTCCAAAAGGGCTATCACAGCACCACGGTAACCGATGTTATCGAGAAAGCCCGCATAGCCCGGAGCACCTTCTACGCCCACTTCACCAGCAAAAACGACATCTTCTTTCTCCTGGTGGACCGCTTTGCCGCGATTCTCCGGGACGCCATTCTGGGAATCAACATATCCCGGGCCGAGAAGGGAAACGAGCTCACAGGACAGATACGGGGGATGACGGTCGGCCTCGTGGAGGCCTTCGACGCCAACCGCGATCTCACCCAACTGCTCATCACCGCCCCCCAGGGCATCGACAATCTTTTTGACGAAAAAATCGAGGAATTCTACGCAACCATACTCCGGGCCATCCGCCAGCTCCTGGAGGAGGGAATCCGGGAGGGCAATATCAAACCCCTCAACCCCAGTATCATCGCCTACTGTATCCTGGGGAGCACCAAGCAGATACTCCTCCAGTGGATTCTCTACCGGGAGATCGAGGACATCTACGCCGAACTGAACGACATCATTCAGTACCATCTCTTCGGTATCAGCAGTTGAATCGGCTGCTCCCCCGCTTCTGCCGGACCGATTCGGCCTCAACTCCCAGGCTCCCATATTGTACTTGACGGGGAGGCTTTCCGGAATATTCTATCGCCAAAACAGGGACCCGAGCCGGTTCCCCGGCATCAGGGCCGTCCCAGACGAATCACCGTACCGCAGTCTTTCTGCGGCGGTCTTTCCGCGCGGAGGCCTTACTCAAGCAGGAGGATTAACTCTCTATGAAATGGTTTTGCAAAAGGGACATTGACGGATTTTTCGGTCTTTTCATCGACAATCTGATGCAGATCATCCTGATCATCGGTTTCAGCCTCTTCGTTCTCGGCATGAACAAGGAACCCTCCTTCCTCTTCGGGACGGTGCTCCCCGGCGTGGCGCTGTCGATCATCGTGGGCAACTTCTTTTACGGATGGCAGGCCGTACAGCTGGGCCGCCGGGAGGGAAGGGATGACGTGACCGCCCTGCCCTACGGCATCAACACCGTCTCCCTTTTCGCCTACGTCTTCCTGGTCATGCTGCCGGTCTACATCGAGACCAAGGATTACAAAACGGCTTGGGCGGCGGGCCTGGTGGCCTGTTTCTTCTCCGGCGTCATCGAGTTTTTCGGCGCCTTCGTGGCCAAATACATCCGGAGATTCATCCCCCGCGCGGCGCTTCTCTCCACGCTGGCGGGAATAGCCATCACCTTCATCTCACTGGATTTCGCAAACCGCATCTTCGCCTTCCCGCTGGTGGCCCTCCTGCCGATGATCATCATCTTCATGCAGTATTTCGGCAAGGTCCGTTTCGCCTTTCAGCTCCCGGGCGGCTTCATCTCCATCATCGTGGGCGCACTGCTCTTCTGGTTCCTCGGCTACGGCGACACTCAGGCCCTGGCGAAAAGCTTTACCGGCTTTTCCCTCTCCCTGAATCTGCCGTCCTTTCACGGCGTGGAGCTCTTCCAGGCCATGAGCATGGGCTCCAAATACATGGCCATCATCATCCCCATGGGCCTGTTCAATCTCATCGGGTCCCTGCAAAACCTGGAGTCGGCCGAGGCGGGGGGTGATAAATTCGACGAGAAGTCTTCCCTGATGGTCAACGGTCTGGGAACCATGGTGGCGGCCTTCCTGGGCTCCCCCTATCCAACCACCATCTACATCGGTCATCCCGGCTGGAAGTCCCTGGGCGCCCGGGCGGGTTACTCCATCATCAACGGTATCGTCATACAGCTCCTGGTACTGCTGGGCATCACCAGCGTCATCACCGTCCTCATCCCGATTGAGGCGGGAGCCCCCATCGTTCTCTGGATCGGCATGGTCATCACCGTTCAGGCCTTCGAGGCGGTGGACAAGGAGCACTACCCGGCGGTGGTCATGGGCCTCATCCCCGCCATCGGAGCCCTGGCCTGGCTCATCATGTCCAGCGCCCTGGGGGTGGCCGGCACCAACTACGCCAAGATCACCCAGTGGGCCAGCTTCGCCTATGCCCACAAGGCCCTGGGCTTCATCACCCTGGAGCGGGGTTTCATCATCACCTCCATGCTCTGGTCCACGGTAACGGTCTTCATCATCGACCGGAAATTCCTCCAGGCCTGTTTCATGTCGCTGACCCTGGCCCTCTGCTCCTGGATCGGCATCATACACACCCACATCATCGACTCCAACGGGCAGCTCCTGCACCGTTTCATGAAGCTCAACTTCTTCCAGGAGCAGTGGGAATACGCCCTGGCCTACGTGATTATCAGCGTTTTCTTCCTTTACTTCTTCTGGAAGGAAAAACGCAGCGGAGCCGAAGCCGCGGCCTAAACGCATTCAGGCCCTGCAAACAAAAAACCCGGATATCTTTCCGGGTTTTTTCTATTTTATGCCTGAGTACAAGGCCTTCCGGCCTCTCGGATACGGGCAAGGCCCTCCCCCGTTCCCTCCGAGACATGAGGGACATGTGATCTGCCGTTAGACGGCCTTCTCCATCATGGTGTTCAGTCGCTTCACGAACTGGGCGGGGCTTTCCAGCTTGACCCCCTCCAGAAGCAGCGCCTGTTCCAGGAGAAGCAGGCTTACATCCTCCAGCACCTTTTCATCGGCGCCGTCCTTCAGCTTCTGGATAATGGGGTGATTGGGGTTGATCTCCAGAATGGGTTTGACCTCCGGAAAATTCCCCTTGCCCATGGCTTTCAGCATCCCCTGCATCTGAACCGTGGGATCGTTCTGATCCGCCACGATGCAGGAGGGGGAATCGGAGAGCCGTGTGCTGGCCTTCACGTCCTTGACCCGGTCTCCCAGGGCCGCCTTGATCTTCCCGATGAGCGGCTCCACCGCCTTCTCCTCCTTCTTGTCCGCCTCGGACTTCAGGTCCTCCGCCGCATCGCTGCGGTTGACGGATTTCAGCTCGAAATCCTTATACCGGCCAACCGAGGGGATGACGATCTCATCGATCTCATCGTCCATGATGAGGACCTCGATACCCTTGTTCCGATACATCTCCAGGAGCGGGGAGTTTCTCAGATCGCTCTCCCTCTCGCCGGTGATGTAGTAGATAGCCTGCTGATCCGGCCCCATCCGGTCCAGATACTCCTTGAGGCTCGTCAGGCCCTCCACCCTGGTGGATTTGAACCGTACCAGTTCCTGCAGCGCTTCCTTGTTCTCGTAATCCTGATAGAGCCCCTCCTTCAGGGGTTTGCCGAATTCCCTATAGAAGGCATCGTACTTTTCCTTGTCCCTGGAGAGCTGTTCGAACTCGCCCAGGATCTTCTTCACGGAAGCGGACTTGATCTTCGCCAGCACCCGGTTCTGCTGCAGGATCTCCCGGCTCACATTCAGGGGCAGATCCTCGGAGTCGATGACCCCCCGCAGAAAGCGCAGGTAGACAGGCATCAGTTCCTTCTCGTCGTCGGTTATGAAGACCCGTTTGACGTACAGCTTGACGCCGGGTTTGTAATCGGCGTAGTACATGTCCCAGGGCGCCTTCTGGGGCACGTAGAAGAGGGTGGTGTAATCCATGGTACCCTCGGCCTGGGTGTGCATCCAGAGCAGGGGATCTTCCATGTCATGGGAGATGTTCTTGTAAAACTCCTTGTAATCCTCCTCCTTCAATTCCCCCTTGGCCCTTTTCCAGAGGGCGGAGCCCAGGTTGACCTGTTCGGTTTTCGGCTCCTTGATTTCCTTGCGTTTGTCCCCTTCCCCCTCGAAGCGGCTGTCCTCGAAATGGAGGTAAATGGGGAAGGATATGTGATTGGAATATTTCTTGATGATGTTCTCTATGCTCCAGCGGTTGGCGTACTCCTTGCCGTTCTCGTTCAGATGCAGGATGACCGTTGTGCCCTGCGAATCCCTTTCCGATTCGGATATCTCATACTCCCCCCTGCCATCGCTGACCCACTTGAAAGCCTTCTCTTCCCCGGCCTTACGGCTGATGACCTCCACTTTGTCGGCCACCATGAAAGAGGAGTAAAAACCTACGCCGAACTGCCCGATGAGATTGGAATCCCTCCGGCTGTCCCCGGTGAGGCTCTCCACGAACTTCTTAGTGCCGGAGCTGGCGATGGTTCCCAGGTTTTCCACCAGGTCCTCCTCGTTCATGCCGATCCCCGTGTCCGCCACGGTGAGCGTCGGATTGTCCCCTGCATTGAAATAGATATCCATACGCGGCGTATAATCCAGACCCTTGAAACTCTCCTCGGTAAAGGTGAGGTATTTCAGCTTATCCAGGGCATCAGAGGCATTGGAAACGAGCTCTCTGAGAAAGATCTCCTTGTGGGAATAGAGGGAGTGGATGATGAGATTTAGCAATTGGTTGACTTCGGTCTGAAATTGATGCTTGGACATGACAACTCTCCTTTGATTACGCGATGTATAAACTGGTATGGGGGGACACAGACTTCACCCTGAAAGGAACACCAACCGCAACCCCTCTTTTGGTGATACTCTAATTCCCCCAAAAATATTGTCAGCACTCTTAATCATCGAGTGCCAGATATATAGCAACAATATATGCAGGCAGACCCCGGAACGTCAAGAGCATAGCGGATTTTTTTTCCTTTTTTTCCTGGCCCCTTATCAACCAGGGAGATGCGGGACCTTTCATTTGTGCTGGACATCAAAAGGGAGGGCTATTATTTTTGATTTTCTGAGAGGAGATATGAAATTCATCATCATCGGACGGGCAGACATCGACACCATCGCCCTGGACCAGCCCTATGCGGTCATCAGCATCAATACGCCCAGCGACACCCCCGCCCCCTACCCAGAGATGCCAACCCTCTGCGTGGGACTTCTCCGCGTGGAATTTGCCGATGCCCAGGAGGCGTCTAACCTGGTCCCCGAGCCCTGGCTCTTCGACGAGACCAACGCCCGGGGGATTCTGGAGTTCGCCCGCTCCGTGCAGGACCGGGCGGAGGTGATCGTCTGCCAGTGCGATGCGGGCATAAGCCGCAGTTCCGCCGTAGCCGGGGCGCTGAGCGTTCTGCTCAACGGCAGCGGCAGCGAGGGTTTCGCCTTCAACAGCGCCCGCTACGCTCCCAACATGCGGGTGTACAAAAGCATTCTGGAAACGGAGCACCGGCTCCACATAATCACCCCCCCGCCGCATCCCTGAAAAGCCAACCTCAGCCCGGAAATCTCACCGGGGGGAAATCGATCATAATGGCCGACATGTCGTCCTTCTGCTGCGCAGGAGACCCGATAAACTCATAGATGTCATGGAAAAGGCGGTTGATGGCATCCTGGGGCGAAAGATGAGCGCAGCGGCGGAGAATGTCCCCGATACGGACCTCCCCGAACTCCTCGCCACCCGCCGGCCCCTGCCGATGGGCCTCGGAGAGCCCGTCCGTAAAGAAGAGGGCCCTGTCCCCCTCATACAGAATGAACTCACAGGAGGGATACTGAAAATACCGCTCCTTCATGATATCCCGCACCACCGAACCCAGCAGGGGCCCGCGCACCGGCGACCAGCCCTTTTCCCGCAGATTGAGATTATAGACATCCAGAGGGGTGTTCTGAAACTTCCTGATGATAAGGGGAAAGAGCATACCCCGGTTGATGAACTTCAGGTAAAACTTGTCCTTATCGTTGTAGATGAAGGTAAAGAGCACGGAGGCAAACTCGTCCGATTCGATCTCCGCCATGAGATCGGTAAACTTGAGGGTTATCTCATTGACCAGGACCTGGGGATTGATGGAACAGGCCCCCACGCAGGTCTTCTCGAAATCCCGCAGGGTCAGGGTGATGGCCGAGTTGAGCCGTATGAGATTGGTATAGGCCGGCAGACCGTGCCCGCTGATGTCCGCAATCACAAAGAGGTAGTTTCCGTCCGGAAGCTTGATGAGCTTGAAATAATCGCCGGAGAGCAGGGCTCCGTAGGCCCGGGAATAGCGGATACCCACATCCAGCTGTTTTCCGTAGAAATTTCCCAACAGGGTTTCAATAAGCCGCTTGTCCTTTTCCCGGATGGAATTGGCCTCAGCCATCAGGACCCGCACCTGTTTCAACTTCTCCTCATCCGACTGCATCAGATCCATCTCAGGGCATCCCCTTCCAGTTTTTTTATTCAAGGACCCCGTCATTGCGACAAAGACAGGCCCTTTTTCCCATTCGGGCTCATCACCCCCAGGCCACTATACCATATTCCCTTCTGAAGGCAATCATGTTTACGCGGAAAAGGAAGGAATCCCGTCGGCCTACCCTCCTTATGGGCACAGAATGCCGTTTTGGTTATAAAATTAATTAAAAAAAGGGTCTGTTTTTTAGAAGCGGGAGTATTTTAGCCATAAACGATTATATATTAAAATAATTGACAATAATCACCGATAAACAAATCATAACAGGCTTGATAAATTCCAGAATACCTGTATTTTTACTCTTGTTAGCACTCATCAAAAAGAGTGCTAACAAAACCGCATTTTTTAACGAAAAAACTTTTTCGAAATTATGATTAGGCAGGGGCCTGGTATCGTGTGAAGGAGCCTTACAGGTCAGCTTCGAACCACACACCCTACCGCTCCTCCAATCACTAATATTCTTAAATCAAGTAAGGAGGCGTAAAGTGGCTATTAAACCATTAGGAGATCGTGTCCTCATCGAGGTCGCGGAAGAGGAACTGCAGAAGCAGGGCTCCCTGTATATTCCCGACACCGCCAAGGAAAAGCCCCAGGAAGGGAAGATCGTTGCCGTAGGCAACGGGAAATACGAGGACGGCAAGCTGGTTCCTCTTACCGTTAAAGTGGGCGACAAGGTCCTTTACGGGAAGTATTCCGGGACCGAAATCAAACACGAAGGAAAGGATTACCTGATCGTAAGGGAAAGCGACGTTTTAGCAGTGATTGAATAATTAAAGAAGAGGGAGTTGTTATGGCAAAGATTTTACAGTACAGTGATGAAGCAAGAAGATCCGTCCTGGAAGGCGTCACCAAGCTCAGCAACGCGGTCAAGGTGACTCTCGGACCCAGGGGAAGAAACGTAGTTATCGATAAGAAGTTCGGCGCCCCCACCATCACCAAGGATGGCGTTACCGTAGCCAAGGAAATAGAGCTGGAAGACAGCTTTGAAAACATGGGCGCCCAGATGGTCAAAGAAGTGGCCACGAAAACCAACGACGTGGCTGGAGACGGAACCACCACCGCCACCATCCTCGCCGCGGCCATCTACCGGGAAAGCCTGAAGAACGTAACCGCCGGCGCCAACCCCATGAACCTCAAGAGGGGGATCGACAGGGCTGTTGAGGCCGCCGTCAAGTTCATCGCCGACACGTCCCGGGAGATCAAGGACAAGAAGGAGATCGCCCAGGTAGCGGCCATTTCCGCCAACAACGACATGGAGATAGGCGAGCTGATCGCAGAGGCCATGGAGAAAGTGGGCAAGGACGGCGTCATCACCGTTGAGGAAGCCAAGTCCATCGAAACCCACCTGGAAGTCGTGGAAGGCATGCAGTTCGACCGCGGCTACATATCCCCCTACATGGCCACGGACCCCGAGAACATGCAGGCCGTTCTGGAGAATGCCTACATTCTCATCTACGACAAGAAGATCGCCTCCATGAAGGACCTTCTGCCCGTTCTTGAGAAAGTAGCTCAGGCAGGCAAACCCCTCCTCATCATCGCCGAGGAAGTGGAAGGAGAAGCCCTGGCCACAATCGTCGTGAACACCCTGAGAAAGACCATCAGCTGCGTGGCCGTCAAGGCACCCGGTTTCGGCGACAGAAGAAAAGCCATGCTGGAAGACATCGCCATCCTCACCGGCGGACAGGCCATTTCCGAAGACCTCGGCCTCAAGCTGGAGAACACCACCATCGAGATGCTGGGCAAGGCCAAGCGGATCATCGTGGACAAGGAAAACACCACGATCATCGAGGGAAGCGGCACACAGAAGGACATTCAGGGACGCATCAACGTCATCAAGAAGCAGATCGAAGACACCACCTCCGACTACGACAGGGAGAAACTTCAGGAGAGACTCGCCAAGCTCGCCGGCGGAGTAGCCGTCATCAACGTGGGCGCAGCCACCGAGGTTGAACTGAAGGAAAAGAAAGCCCGCGTGGAAGACGCCCTTTCCGCCACCCGTTCCGCGGTGGAGGAAGGTATCGTTCCCGGAGGGGGACTCACCCTGCTGTACGCCCAGAAAGCCATCGACGAACTGGCAGCCAAGTCTTCCGGCGACGAGAAGATCGGGGTGGAAATTGTATCCCGGGCAGTGGAAGATCCCATGAAGCAGATCGCCTTCAACGCCGGAGTGGAAGGTTCCGTAATCGTCGAGAAGGCCAAGGTGGAAAAGAAGGGCGTGGGTTTCAACGCCTCCACGATGGAGTGGGAAGACCTGATGAAAGCCGGTATCATCGACCCGGCCAAGGTTGTCCGTTCCGCCCTGCAGAACGCGGCCTCCGTATCCGGAATGCTTTCCACCACCGAGGTGCTCATCACCGACAAGCCCGAGGAGAACAAGGGCGGCGGAATGCCCGGCGGAATGCCTCCTGGAGGAATGGGCGGGATGTATTAATATCCCCCTTGATTATATATCCGAAAAGGCGCCGATTATCCGGCGCCTTTTTTTTATATCATATTATATGCAATGATGACCGGGAACCCTCAGGGTTTTTTTAGACCGGAGCCCAGAAGGGTTTTCAGATTCGGCCGCTGCACCTCATAAAGAATGAGGCAGACATCTCCGGGGTAATGGCGTTCGCATAGGACGCGCCCTCCCCTGATAAAACCCGTGATCTTTTTAAGCTCATCCCCCTTAACAACGCTGCCGGCTCCCCCCTGATCTTCCTGCACCTGCATCAGCATCTTCGCTTGAGCGCGAAGAAGCGCCGCTTCTCGGGCCGTTCCTTTGCGCTGAACGGCATTGCTGAGGTTCGGCTTGGGAGTTCCCTCGCCTATCATGCGGCAGGTGTTATCATCCACCCATCCCTCCAGTATCCTCTGGCGGTTCTCGTAGAGATAAACATAGGAACCGTTTTTATGCCTCTTTCGCAGGATCTCCTGGCAGTCCTCGGTTTTATAGAAGCCCTTTTCAATGTCCGAATCGTCCACGACCTCCGGCAGGCTCTGGCAGTTCCCAACCAGCAGGACCAGAAGGGGCAACCATTTCAGTAACTTCATTCGCATCCTCGCATTTTTGTTATTATCCCTTTTTATATCAGAAATCCCATCAGGAGTCAATCAAATTATCGTCAGCGCCGAGGGCAGATAAAAGAGCCGCTGCCTTTGGGGAGTGGAGTCATTTTTTTTGAGAAAAACTATTGCCAAAAAGGGGACATCCCGTTACCCCTTCCTTATTATCAACGAAAGAGAGACGAAGAGGAAGATCATGACAAATCACCCGCGAGAGAGCCTGCGCAAGCTCATGAACCGCAGCAATCACAACTGCTTCGGCTGCAGCCCCGGCAACGACAAGGGGCTTCGCATGGAGTTTTATACCGACGAGAAGGCCGTCTTCTCCTGGGTGACCATCCCCCCCCATCTCTGCGGATGGGAGACCCTGGCCCACGGGGGCGTCATCTCCACGGTGATGGATGAGGTAATGAGCTGGACCACCATCTACCTCCTGAAGACCTTCATACTCACCAAGTCGATAACGGTGGATTTTCTGAAACCGGTTTTCGTGGAAACGGAGGTGAGGGCCGAGGGCCGCGTCGTGGAAAAGATCAGCGACCGGGAGGCCCTGATCGAGGGAAGCCTCTACAACGCCGAGAACGTCCTTTGCGCCCGCTCCCGGGGCACCTTCGCACTCATCTCCCTGGATTTCATGAAACGGATGGGGCGTTTCCAGGAAGAGGAGATTGAGGAGTTCCGCCAGATGCTGGAGGTCAGGACCGCCCCAGGTTGACGGTATCCCTGACGCGATAGGCCGGCATGGCCTGGGACTCGTGATAGACCCGGATCAGCAGCTCCGCCAGTATCCCCAGAGAGATGAAGAGCACCGAGAGTATCATCAGCATGATGGTCAGCAGGATGGTAAGCAGCAGCAGGGGGTTCTTCATCACAGAGAAGTGCAGCGTAAAGCGCATCACCAGCGTGGAGGCGCCTGTCAGAAGGCCGAAGACGAAGAGAAGGAATCCCATCCCCCCGAACACATAGATGGGCTTGGTGGAATAGGAGCCCATGAACTTGACCGTAACCAGATCCAGAAGCACCTTGAAGGTGCGCTTGATCCCGTACTTGGACTGGCCAAACTTCCTCTCGTGATGGTTCACGGGGATTTCCGTGATCCTGGCGCCCACCCAGGAGGCGTGCACGGGGATGAAGCGGTGCATCTCCCCGTAGAGCTTGACCTGCCGCAGGACCTCGCCCCGATAGGCCTTGAGCGAACAGCCCAGGTCGTGCAGGGGAACCCCGCCCACCCGGGAGATGATCCAGTTGGCAATCCGCGACGGGATCTTCCGGGAGATCAGCTTATCCTTGCGGTTCTTCCGCCACCCGCTCACCACATCGTAACCCTCGTGAATCTTCTCCAGGAGCCGACGGATGTCCTCCGCGTCGTTTTGGAGGTCGGAATCCATGAAGACCACCACCTCGCCGGTGGAGTAATCGATCCCCGCCATCATCGCCGCCGTCTGCCCGAAGTTGCGCCGGAAATTGATTACCTTGACGCGACGGTCCTTTTTGGCCAGTTCCCTCAGAATATCCGGGGAACCGTCCGAGCTGCCGTCATTGACGAAGATCATCTCAAAGTTGAGTTTTAAGGGCTCCACATTGCTGACGATGTTCTCGTACTGAAGGCGGACGTTCTCCTCCTCGTTGTAAACGGGCAGTACGATCGACAGATCCGGTTCTTTCTTCTTTGTTGACGGCATGGCATTACGCTCCTTATAATCCAGCACCGGGCCCCTGAGACGGCACCCGTACCCGGATTATGCCCCGGGGTCGCGGATATTTCAATCAAAATTTGAGTCTCCCGCTCCGGGAAAGACTTTACACGGGAGAGCGGGAAGGAGATGATGTTCATCCATAAAGGCCTTATCTGTCAAGGAAAACATCCATGAAATCATCGGTATTGCGACATCTGGTGGATCCTCTGCGGGGCATGCTGACCCATTATTCCGGTACGATACGGGAGTACAACGCAACCCGGGGATTGCCAACAGCGGGGCTGGCTTGTGATTTTCTGCCCGTGGAAATCCTGGCGGCGGCGCGCATCCTTCCCCTGAGGCTGCCCGCCCGGTTCATGGGGGGATGCGTCCAGGAGGGAAACTCTTCCTCATGGGGGGAGGCCGCGGACCTCTTCGACTGCCTGATCTTTCCCGACCGCTGCTGCCTCTGCTCCCGGCCGTTTCCCGGCATATCGAAGGTCTGCCTCTTTCCCCTCTTCGAGGGGTACGGGGAGGAGGCCAGCGTAAAACTTCACGAGGAGATGCAGAAACTGCTGAGCCTCCAGTTCGGAATCAATCTGGATGAGGTGGACATGAACCTCCTGGCGGAGATCACCGAGGGCTACAACGTGCTGCGCCGCACCGTACGGGGAATCGCCAGCATGCGCCAGCTGAAACCGGCGCTCCTCTCCCAGGACGATCTGCTCTGCGTCTTCGAGGCCGCCGCCTGCCTGCCCGTCGACCTGGTGCAGGGACCTCTCTCGGCCCTGCTGGACGCCCTCAACGACGTCAAGAGCGAGACCCCGGAGACCCTGCTCCCGGTGCTCGTCAACGGCCCGCTCCTGTACCGGGGGGATTTGCTGGACGACCTCGAGGAGGAGGGCTGCCTAATCGTGGAGGATGACCTCTGCAACGGGCGGCGTCAGTTTGACCCCTCCTACAATACCGCCTCGCGGTACATCTACTACGAGATCATCAACTCCTTTACCTATCGCCCCCTCTGCCCTTCCCTGCGCACGGCCCGGGAGCGCTACGATCTCCTCTATAAGCTCCTGAAAAACTACGGCATAGAGACGGTTCTCTTCCTGGAAGAGTCCTGCGGCCCCCGGAGGGAGGAATTCGAAAGCCTCCGGATCCGGCTGATGCGCTCCGGGATCGACCCGGTCTCCCTTCCCCGCGGGACTGAAGCGGCCGCCGTCCGGGACTACCTGGGTCTTTTAAAGAAGGGGGTGATGTTTCCCGGCCGGGAGGACCTTCACTGACCCCCCCGCCGGGGTATGCTTATCTCTTTCGGAAATGACACTGCAGGTTCACGTAGGACCCCGAGACCGTCATGAGCTTGTGTTTGTGGCTCCCCCGGTCCGTGAGAAAGAAGGGTTCGCGCCAGAGATCACCGGTCATATAGGGAGAATCGGAATCCGGCGTCAGGGTGAGGAAAAAACCCTCCATCTCCGACGGCGGGGGCGTTCCCGGACCGCCGTCCTGAAGGTCATAGACCAGCTTTCCCCTTTTAACGGACCAGCTGCCCCAGTGCTCCGGCTTCTGCACGCCGTAGCGTATCTTGAACCGCTTATTGGGAAGCAGTTCGATGGTCGCGTTCCTGTCATCCCCCTCGCAGGGATGTTCCTGCATCACGCCGTCGAAGGAATGGCCGCAGTGGCGGACATAGAGACCGCACATCCAGTTGGATCCGCTCTCCTTTTCCGTGCGTACCGGCACGTTCTCACCGAAGGAGATGTCGCTGATGCAGAGATCCTTGGCTTTGCTCCCCGGGTACACCCCCCGGATGACAAAGGTGACCTGGCTGGAAACGACCGGCGGATCGACTTCCACTGAAACCGCCTTGCCCGGTCCGCTGTCCGGCACGGAAACCTCGACCCCGTTTATGGAGAACCGGGACACGCGTCCGTTCATCCCGTAATATTTTGGGTGATTGAAGCCGTTGACGATGGTAAATTTCTTCACCTTCACCTTCTTCTTGAAGAAGATCGTGAACCCCTCCCCCAGACCGGTCCCCGGGGCCCCCTCGGCCCAGCAGGTATTGGGATTGCCGTCGACGAGGTTATCCGGGTAATAGGTGTAATTGGCACTGCTGGGCAGGGTGCTGGTTGCCCTGACGAACTTGATCTGCTCGCTGCTGGCCTCCGGGGCGCATCCGAAGTTGGCCAAGACAATCATCCCGATGAGAATGAACGGCATCAGCACAGCAGGAAGCGTGGCGGAATTTTTCCTTGCAGGAAAAGAATTCATACGGACCTCCTCGTCATTTTTTTGATTTTTTGCTCCCCATCCTGGGAGAATAGCGGCAGGGAAAGACGCCGGGCGACATCCCATGGCACACAGGTCATCCTATCCTCTTCCGCCCAAGGGTCAAGAAAAAAACTATTTTATATTCCGCACAACGTTACAACAGGATCATTTGCTGTCAGGAATGACCATTGAATGGGATTCATGAACCGGTGAGAAACCGATCAGAGATGTGCTGGTTCGAAAAAAAAGGACGCCGTTGGCGCCCCCTTTTTTCATGAAATCATTCGCTGTCAGTTGCAGATCTTTACATTGGCCGCGGTGGGGCAGGAAGCGGTACCGGTGATTTTGCAGCCCTTGTTCTCGCAGGCCTTTCGGTCGGCGCTGGTATCCTTGCCGGAGCCGGAGCGGCAATACTGGCATGAGCTTCCCGAAGCGCACATAAAGCAGAACCCGGAACCCGCGTCCGTCCGCGTTACCACAAAGGCAAAGGAGAAGACGAAGAGGCAAAGGGCGAGGATGAGTACGATCTTTTTCATAGAGGCCTCCCTATTATTATGATGATCCGGAGGATATCTGTCTTATGAAGGTTTGTCAAGAAAAATAGATCGTCACTCAGGACAATGCGTATTCCCCCCTCCCGGGAATCCTCAATAATTCCGGACGGGCCAAATATTATAGACCCCCCAGGCACGGGGTTTTATGTCATTAAAAAAATACGAGTGGAAGGTATAATAATCAGCTTTAAAATGGCATGCAAATTCCTCAGCTGTGGGCAGACGCCAATCCTTATACCCCCCGGTTCGCAATTTTTTCACATATTGCAAGGCTTCCTCCCGGCTCTTTCTTTTTTGGTAATAGCCACTCTTCGTCCACATGAGGCCATTGCCCTTGTCCGTAACCGTGCCGTCCCGGTTATCCTGATAGGATGCCTGCTTCACACGTTTATGAAGCGAGGAAGCCTTAACACTTCCCAGCAGCCCCTCTCCCAGCAGGAAGATCACGACAGCTGCGACAAGGGCCGCAGCCCCCCGGCGGGTCAGGCGGACAAAGCGGGACTCATCCTCAAGGCGCTCCGGGGCATAGAGGGAATAATAATCCTTATACTCCTCCCTCGAAAGACTTATGCGCTGAAAAAAAGACCAAAAATAGAGGGGAAAATAAACATAGGTGGAGAGGAGACTTCCCAGCAGAACCCAGCCCGCTTTTATAAAAAAATAAGAACTTCCCGTCTGAATACTCTCGAGAAAAATCCTTGAATAAGAGGTATAAGAACCAAATTCAGGCAGATTCAACAATATTATCAAGTTGGCGACCGCCGTGATCGTCAGGGCCAGCCAGAACTTGTTGCGGTCACGTCGGTAGGTATAGAGCCAGGAATAGATCCCGAAGAAGATGGCCAGGGTCACCGCCCCTCCTTTACTCTTCCCCTTGTCGGATGGTCTCCCCGGTGCTTTTTTCGGCGCTGTAGCCCGTTTCCCCGCCTTGACCGCGGACGCCCCCAGATCGGAAGAGCACACGTCTGAACTCCAGTCACGAGTGGATATCTC